>CAJXUO010000174.1 GCA_913061425.1 uncultured Lutibacter sp. | reverse complement strand
TCTATTCGTCGGCAGCGTCAGATGTGTATAAGAGACAGGAACTGGGTTCTATTAATTTTGCAGAAACAACTATTCTACTATCTACTTCTAAATTTAAAACGCTATCCTTTTTCACATTCAGCAGTATTTTCCCAGTAACTTTAGTTTCATTAATATTCTCAACTGAAGCAATATACTTTTGACTGTATAAATCAGATTTTAAGACTTTTTCTATAACTAAAAAACACTTGTTTTCATCATTCATAAAATGTGAATAATGGGTGTCGTTATTTAGGTCGTTTTTTACATCTGCTGAAGATATTCCAATCAAGAATACTACTAAATAGGTAAGAATATTAAAATGCCCTTTTGGAGATAAAGACTTGTTTGAGTACCAATAAGAAATTAAAAGAAAAAATAAAGAAACTACAACTGAAGCAACTAATATATTGATATTTAAATCAATATAAGATTCGAAAAGAATTCCTAAAACAAGAAAAAATGCAAGTTGTATAGGAACAAATTGTAAAGTGTTTTTCATAGCGCCAGTTAAGGTACTAAAAAACTATGAATTATATATTAATTGTGCTGCTTTGTCACTAGCACCTTTTCCTCCTAGTTTTTGTTCTAACTCAAAATAACTGACGAATAATTTCTCTCTGTTATTTTTATCTAGAATTTTTTGGAGTTCAACCGTCAAACGTTTTTCATTAAAATCGTTTTGAATCAATTCAGTGACCACTTCTTTATCCATAATCAAATTGACCAAAGAAATATATTTTAAAGTAATAATCCTTTTTGCAATTTGATACGAAACCCAACTCCCTTTATAGCAGACAACTTGAGGAACTTTAAACAATGCTGTCTCTAAAGTTGCAGTACCAGACGTAACTAATGCAGCATAAGAAATTGACAACAAATCATATGTTCTATTGCTTATAAAATTTACATTATCTGTATTTATAAACTGCTTATAAAAAGAATAATCTTGACTTGGAGCACCTGCAATAACAAACTGATAATCAGAAAATTTATGTGTCATTTTAAGCATTATAGATAACATTTTAGTTATCTCTTGCTTTCTACTTCCAGGTAATAAAGCGATAATTGGTTTGCTTGATAAGTGGTGTTTTTTTCTAAATTCTTTTTCATCAACTTGAGGTCTATCAGCAATTGCATCAATTAAAGGATGTCCAACAAATTCTACATCACAACCGTGTTTTTTATAAAACTCTTTTTCAAAAGGTAAAATAACATACACGTTATCTACATACTCTTTTATCTTTTCTATTCTAGATACTCTCGAGGCCCAAACTTGTGGTGAAATATAATAATTGGTATTAAAAGAATGCTCTTTTGCCCATTTAGCAATTCGTAAATTAAAACCAGAATAATCAATAAAAATAATTTTATCTGGATTGTACTTTTCAATATCATTTTTACAAAAATCAATATTTTTTGAAATTGTTCGAAGATTCATTACAACTTCTAGAAAACCCATAAAAGCCAAATCTTTATAATGCCGCACCAATGAGCCTCCAACGCTTTCCATCAAATCACCTCCCCAAAATCTAAATTCAGCATTCACATCATTTTTTTGCAATGCTTTCATCAAATTTGAACCGTGTAAATCACCAGATGCTTCACCAGAAATAATATAATATTTCATCTATAAAAATTTCATTATTAGCATAATTATTACAGTCAAAATCGTTGCCATTAAAACCCCTCTTGCTCTATAATCTTGTTTTTTCTTTAAAAAAATAAAGAAAACAAATAGATTTGGTATCGCAGCCAAACCAAGAACTTTACCAAATAAATTTTGTTCTTTTATTATTTTTAATGTTTCATCGAAACTAAATTTTGAGAAAAGTTCTACATATAAATAAAACCCGCAAATTGTTGCAAATACAGCCACTAAAAAGCCAATTAAGATTTCTTTCTTCATTATAATTCCCAATTATTTAATTTCTGAATAAAGTGATGTGCTGTTAAATCAAATTGTGTTGGCACAACTGATATGTAATTATGTGCCAAAGCCCATTCATCTGTATCTTCACCTTTATCCATTAGTTCGTATCTTCCTGAAAGCCAATAATATTCTTTTCCAATTGGATTCACTCTTTTATCAAAATCTTCAATCCAATTTCCTTTTGCTTGTCTACACACTTTTATTCCTGCAAATGCTCCTTCAGATTTAGGGAAATTAACATTCAAAACAACACCTTCAGGCAATCCGTTTTCTAAGACATTTAATGTTATTTTTTTTATTTCTTCTTTTAAAACATCAAAATTAGCATTCCATGAATAATCTAATAATGAAAACCCAATTGCAGGGATTCCTTCAATTCCAGCTTCTATTGCAGCACTCATGGTTCCAGAGTAGATCACATTTATAGAAGAATTTGATCCGTGATTTATACCAGACACACAAATATCAGGTTTCCTATCTAACACTTCACGTATAGCAATTTTAACACAGTCTGCTGGAGTTCCTGAACATTTATATTCAGTTTGCTCACCTTCCTCAACCTTGATTTTATCACAAGTAAGCATTGAATCAATCGTAATTGCATGACCCATTCCACTCTGAGGACTATCAGGAGCAACAACTACAACTTCGCCAATTGTATTCATTACTTCTATTAATTTACGAATTCCTGGAGCGGTTATTCCATCATCATTTGTTACTAATATCAAAGGTTTCTTTGCCATAAAAATTTATCTCTATAAACAACAAATTTACTATAAATTTATTGGTTTGTTATTTAAATAAATTTTAACATTTTGTAAAGACATAAAAAAAATATTAATCGTTAATATTGATGATTGGACATTCTGAAATTAAGCGAAACATATTTTCACTACTTGTAATTGCAAGTTTGAATCAAATAAACGCATAAATTAAAAGACAATAAGTAGTGTACTTGTTTTTACAATAAAACATAAACAATTCTATTTTTAGACTAGGAATTAAACAGTTTAAGAAACTATTGGCAAGGTTATTGGAACTCATAAAATTAAATAATAATTAATTGAATATTTAAAAAATCATAGTATTTTAGTAATCTACAAAAGCATATACAAGTGAATAGAGAATTTATGAAAAGAAGTTTGAAATTTTTAATTCCAATAGTATTATTGGCCGTTTTAACAACTAGTTTTAAAACAAATAATGACAATGAGAAAGATAAAATTCTTATTAGCATATTAAAATATATGCTGACTAAAGGTCATTATGAACCACAAGTAATAGATGATGCCTTTTCTGTTATTATTTTCGATGATTTTATTGACAATTTAGATCCAGCAAAAAGGTATTTTTTACAATCTGATATTAATGAGTTTTCTAAATACAAAACTGAAATTGATGATCAAATTTTAAATGAAGACATCTCTTTTTTCAACTTAGTTTTCAATCGTTTTACCGAAAGAATAGAAGATGCAAAAGGGTATTATAAAGAAATATTAAAAACGCCTTATGATTTCACGAAAAATGAAATTTTGGATGTAGACTATGATAAAATGCAGTTCGCGAAAAGCAAAGAAGAATTGCATGAGGCTTGGGAAAAACAATTAAAATACAGTACTTTATCTAGACTTCATAACAAACTAACAATTGAGTTTATTGATTATAGCGACACCTCTAAAATTTCAGATTTAGAAAAAGAGTTTAGAAATCAACTACTTGAAGACACTTTTGTTTTTGAAAACAACTATCAATCAATAGATCAGATTAAACAAATTCAAAAACTACTAATCCAAAATAATATCAATCTTGGTTCATCTGGAGTTGAAAAAGATGGTGTTGATGGTCTATTAGGATCAACGACTCTAAATGGAATACTCAAATACAATACCCTAATAAAATCAAAGAAAAAAGCGACTTATACTCAAACTCAATTTGATCAATTTGAAGTTGAAGCTCGTAATAACACTTCAAAAAACTATGATGATTTTTATGATAATATTAAAGATTTTAGTCGTTCAGATTGGTTTGCCACATACCTAAATAGTATTACTGAAGCATTCGACCCTCATACTACATATTTTGCACCTCGAACAAAAAAAGAATTTGATGAAAGCATTTCTGGAAAACTAGAAGGAATTGGCGCAAGATTATTTGTGAAAAATGATTACATCAAAATTTCTGAACTAATTTCCGGTGGTCCAGCATGGAGAGCCGGAGAATTAGAAGTTGGGGATCTTATCTTAAAAGTAGCTCAAGGAGATGAAGAACCTCTAGATGTTGTAGGAATGCGACTTTCAAAAGCTATTGAATTTATTAAAGGAA
>CAJXUO010000173.1 GCA_913061425.1 uncultured Lutibacter sp. | reverse complement strand
TACACCTCTCTATTCGTCGGCAGCGTCAGATGTGTATAAGAGACAGATGTTATGGAATATAATAAAAGAACTGATGGCAGTGTAGGAGATAGGTACAAGTTTTATAAAGATCCGAGTAATTATAAAAGTAATTTTATGCCTTATGCAAAAGAAACAAACTTTTTTATTGCAGGTCATTTTTATGGTGATGGCGCTCCGTATTTATTCACAAGAGAAAATGCAAAATCTGATGATTTTAGTATAAATATTGTTGCAGATATTTCTTGTGATATTGATGGGCCAGTTGCAAGTACGCTTCGTGCTTCAACAATAGCAGCTCCTTTTTATGGATATGACCCACAGACTGAAAAGGAAGTAGATTATGATTCTAAAGGCGCTATAACGGTTATGGCAGTTGATAACTTGCCTTGTGAGTTGCCAAAAGATGCGAGTGAAGGTTTTGGTGAGATGTTTATGGAAAATGTGATTCCTGCATTTTTTGATGAAGATGCTTCTGGAATATTACATCGTGCTAAGATGACAGAAAAAAATGGGTTGACAGAGCGTTTCGGATACTTACAAGATTTTTTAGACGGTAAAGAATAATGTTGCAAGATCAGCAGTTTCTAATTGATGTGGCTAAAGCCAAAATGCCTTACGGTAAATATAAAGGGAAATATTTAATTGATTTGCCTGAGCATTATATTGTTTGGTATAACGCTAAAGGGTTTCCTAAAGGGAAATTAGGTCAAATGTTAGGCTTAGTCTATGAATTACAATTGAACGGCTTAGAACATCTAATAAAAGAGATTCAAAAGCGGTATTTATAGATATTGATTTTGTGCAATGTGTTTTATTAGAAAAAAAGTTTTCTAAATTGCTGTTTGTTGAATTATTAAAAACAAGCAAAAAAGCGTGGCATCTTTAATTAAAACTATTCACCGTTTTTCTAATTGCAACAAGATTGCTCAATAACTTTTCTAAATACGCTATGTCCAGCATATTTGCTCCATCACTTTTAGCATTTGCAGGATCAAAATGTGTTTCGATAAATAAACCATCAACATTATTGACAACGCCAGCACGAGCAATAGTTTCAATCATGTCAGGTCGTCCACCAGTAACACCAGAATTTTGATTAGGTTGTTGTAATGAATGCGTAACATCTAAAACAACAGGAGCGTAGTTTCTCATTTCAGGGATTCCTCTAAAATCTACCAACATATCTTGATAACCAAACATGGTTCCTCTATCGGTAATCCATGCCTTCTCACTTCCGCTATCTTTTACTTTTTGAACTGCATGTTTCATTGCAGATGGACTCATAAACTGTCCTTTCTTTAAGTTTACAACTTTACCCGTTTTTGCAGCTGCAACAACTAAATCCGTTTGACGAACTAAAAACGCAGGAATTTGTAATACATCTACATATTCTGCTGCTTTAATTGCATCAGAAACTTCGTGAATATCAGTTACTGTAGGTACATCAAAAGTTTCAGAAACTTTACGTAAAATTTTTAATGCCTTTTCATCTCCAATTCCAGTAAAACTATCAATTCTACTTCTGTTTGCTTTTTTAAAACTTCCTTTAAAAACAAATGGAATTTCTAACTTATCAGTAATTGCAACAATTTTTTCTGCAATACGTAGCGCCATTTCTTCGCCTTCAATTGCACAAGGTCCTGCAAGTAAAAAGAAGTTGTTACTGTTAGTGTGTTTTATTTTTGGGATAAGATTGATGTCCATATAAAAAGTTTTTGCAAAGGTACTGATTTTTTGTAATGAATTCTTTAATAAAAAACAGCATTTGCTAGTTGAATCTATCTATGTGTAATTAATCAAAAAAAATTATTTTAATATTATAGAATGATTAGATTTGTAGTGAGACAAATTTTTTGAATAAATGAAGATACACTTTATTGCAATAGGAGGAAGTGCGATGCATAATTTAGCTTTGGCTTTGCATCAAAAAGGATACGAAATTTCAGGTAGTGATGATGCTATTTTTGAACCATCTAAATCACGATTGGATGCAAAAGGACTTCTACCTAAAGAATTAGGTTGGAGTGCAGTAAAAGTCACTTCAGATATTGATGCTGTTATTTTGGGGATGCATGCAAAAGCAGATAATCCTGAGTTGGAAATGGCACAAGAATTGGGCTTAAAAATATATTCTTATCCAGAGTTTTTATACGAGCAATCTAAAGATAAAACACGAGTTGTAATTGGAGGTTCGCATGGTAAAACGACTATTACTTCTATGATTTTACATGTCTTACATTACTATGATAGAAGTGTTGATTATATGGTTGGTGCACAGTTAGAAGGCTTTGATACAATGGTTCATCTAACTGATGAAAATGAGTTTATGATTTTAGAAGGTGATGAATACTTGTCTTCACCAATAGACAGAAGACCTAAATTTCATTTATACAAACCAAATATTGCTTTATTAAGTGGTATTGCTTGGGATCATGTCAATGTGTTTCCAACATTTGAGAATTATATAGAGCAATTTGAGATTTTCACCGATTCCTTAATTAATGGTGGAATAATGGTATATAATGAAGAAGATGAGTATGTGAAGAATGTTGTTGAGAATAGCACAAATCATATTCAAAAATATCCTTATTGCACACCAGAACACACTATTGAAAACGGAGTTACCTATTTAGAAACTTCAGTTGGAAAACTGCCTTTAGAGATTTTTGGAAAACATAATTTACAGAATTTAGCAGGAGCAAAATGGATTTGTCAGCATTTAGGAATAGATGAAGATGATTTTTATGAGGCTATTTCTAGTTTTTCAGGCGCTAGTAAGCGTTTAGAGAAAATTGCTCAAAATGAATCAACAGTTATATTTAAAGATTTCGCGCATTCACCTTCAAAAGTAGAGGCTACAACAAATGCTGTGAAAAATCAATTTAAAGAAAGAACATTATTGGCTTGTTTAGAATTGCATACATACAGTAGTTTAAATGCCGATTTTTTGAAAGAATATGTAGGCGCTTTAGATGCTGCAGATGTTGCAGTTGTATTTTATTCTCTGCATGCAGTAGAGATTAAAAAATTAGAAAAAGTGACTAAAGAGCAAATCGCAAACGCTTTTCAACGAGATGATTTGGTTATTTATACAGATACAACAGCGTTTAAAGAATATTTATTTTCTCAGAACTTAAAAAATACTGCACTACTTTTAATGAGTTCGGGTAATTATGGTGGAATTAATTTTGATGAAGTTGCGAATTTGATTTAGGCTTTTTTAAACCAAGTTGAACTAGTTTTTGTTTGAGCCATTTTTTACCTGTAACCGTATTAATTAACCAATTTCTATACTCTTTATTAAAATTGATGTATAAATTATTTTTAAACGCTTGCGTATAATAAGACTTTTGCTATTTTAATTTCTTTCGCTCGATTTAAATCAGTTATATTCTTCATATACTCTATTAAGTCAGCAGGTAAATAATGTAGGAAACCAACTCGTTTTAAATTGCAATATAATGCAGGAAAGACATAATGGGCGGTACTTAATTTCACCACTTCGTCCCAATCTACACTATTATTTTTTAGTTCTTTTTCAATTAGAACTTTGTTAAGTTCCTCATGATTGATAGTTAAGCATTTACCAATAAAAAATAAAGCTTCTTTATAGTTCATTATTGAAAATTTTAGAAACAGTTGAAATCATTTTATCATTGTCAGAATAAATAAGTTTATAACACGGCAAATCGGAAAACCAGTTTAAAAATGTATTGGCATTTTTAGGAATTGGTGATAACCATGAATCTGGCACTAATTTTTCAAAAGCCTCAATTCTTGAAATTGGTTTGATTATTAAATCACTACCTTTTTTATATTTGATAAACACTAAAGCTTTACAAGGGAGATGGTTCTTATCTCCTGAATTCTGAGGAACTAAAAAGCGAACAATTTTATTTAATGATTTAAAATGATATTCAGCTGAATTTTCTAATTCTGGATAGATAGGTAATAAACATTCTAAGCTATTTTTTTTTATTGAAATTGCAGAAGGGAAACTGTAAACTTCTTTTTTTTGACAGTCGATAGGTACAAAATCATCTGCTAAACAATTAAATCCATTTGCTTGTAATAATGCTAAAGAAGTACTCTTGCCATTTCCTGAATCTCCTAAAAGAAGTATTGACTTTTTGTTATCACTTACAGCAGAAGCGTGAAAAACTCCCATCCATTGATCTTCTTCTTTTTGATGCATGTCTTGTACAACTTGCATAGAAAATGTCCCTTGAAAATAATGAATGTTACTTTTCTCCCAAGAACCAACAA
>CAJXUO010000172.1 GCA_913061425.1 uncultured Lutibacter sp. | reverse complement strand
ATGTAGAGAGGTCTCGTGGGCTCGGAGATGTGTATAAGAGACAGACCTTATATAGTATATCGCAAAAATTTGATATAACAGTAGATGCTTTAAAAAGATATAACGGTCTGGATAGTAATGCTATAGATATTGGACAAGAATTGTATATTCATAGCGTAAAAAATTGATCAAATATTATTGCATAAAAAAACCGCTTCATTTTGAAGCGGTTTTTTTATGATTTTTATTATCTATAGCGATTCGCTATTACATCATTCCAGGCATTCCTCCACCCATTGGAGGCATTCCAGCAGAAGCATCTTCTTTGACATCAACTAAAGCACATTCTGTAGTTAAAATCATTCCAGCAACTGAAGCTGCATTTTCAAGAGCAATACGTGTAACCTTAGTTGGATCTATAATTCCAGCCTTCAACATTTTCACATATTCTCCAGATTTTGCATTGTAACCAAAGTCTCCTTTTCCTTCCAATACTTTTGAAACGACAACAGAACCTTCTTTACCAGTATTTTCAACAATTTGGCGTAATGGTTCTTCAATAGCTCTGTCAATAATTTTGATTCCTGTGATTTCATCTAAATTATCAGTTGTAATATTTTCTAATACAGATTTTGCTCTTATTAAGGCAACTCCACCACCAGCAATAATACCTTCTTCAACTGCTGCTCTTGTAGCGTGAAGTGCATCGTCAACTCTATCTTTCTTTTCTTTCATTTCTACTTCACTTGCTGCACCAACATATAAAACGGCAACACCTCCAGCTAATTTAGCCAAACGTTCTTGTAGTTTTTCTCTGTCGTAATCAGAAGTTGTAGTTTCAATTTGAGATTTTATTTGAGCAACTCTATCTTTAATTATTTTTACATCTCCTGCACCATTTACAATAGTAGTATTGTCTTTATCAATAGTAACTCTTTCAGCAGTCCCAAGCATCTCTAAAGTTGTTTTTTCTAGAGATAATCCAAGTTCTTCAGAGATTACAGTTCCGCCTGTTAAAATGGCTATATCTTGTAACATTGCTTTTCTGCGGTCACCAAATCCAGGAGCTTTAACAGCAGCTATTTTTAATGCGCCACGTAATTTATTCATTACTAATGTTGCTAAAGCTTCGCCTTCAACATCTTCTGCAATAATTAATAATGGCTTTCCACTTTGAGCAACTGGCTCTAAAATTGGTAATAAATCTTTTAAAGAAGTAATTTTTTTCTCAAACAATAAAATATATGGATTCTCTAAATCAACCAACATTTTTTCTGTGTTTGTAACAAAGTAAGGAGATAAGTAACCTCTGTCAAATTGCATTCCTTCAACTATATCAACATATGTTTTAGTACCTTTTGCTTCTTCAACAGTAATAACTCCTTCTTTTCCAACTTTTCCAAAAGCTAGAGCAATTAAATCACCAATTGTATTGTCGTTATTTGCTGATATTGAGGCAACTTGTTTTATCATTTCTGTTTTGTCACCAACAACTTTAGATTGTTTGTGTAAATCAGTAACGATTGCTTTAACAGCTTTATCAATTCCGCGTTTTAAATCCATAGGATTTGCTCCAGCGGCAACATTTTTTAATCCTTCTTTTACAATTGCTTGTGCTAAAACGGTTGCAGTAGTAGTTCCATCACCAGCAAGATCATTGGTTTTAGAAGCAACTTCTTTTACCATTTGAGCTCCCATGTTTTCTAATGGATCTTCTAATTCAATCTCTTTTGCAACAGTAACACCATCCTTAGTAATTACGGGTCCACCAAACGCTTTTCCAATAACTACATTTCTACCTTTTGGTCCTAATGTTACTTTAACTGCATTTGCTAATGCATCAACTCCACGTTTTAATCCGTCACGAGCTTCAACATCAAATTTTATATTTTTTGCCATAATAGTTTTTTAAATAATTGCGAAAATATCGCTTTCTCTCATTATTAAATAATCCTTTCCTTCTACGTTTAGTTCAGTTCCAGCATATTTTCCGTAAAGAACTGTATCGCCAACTTTAACAGTTGTAGGTTCTTCTTTTGTTCCTTTTCCAACAGCAATTACGATGCCTTTTTGTGGTTTTTCTTTTGCTGAATCTGGAATGATAATTCCGCTTGCAGTAGTTGTTTCAGCAGCAGTAGGTTCAATTAAAACTCTGTCAGCTAATGGTTTTATATTTATTTTACTCATCTTGAATAATTTTTAGTTTGTAATTGTTTGTTAATGACTTCACCAAAAACATGCCAAATCTATTTTTGTGTCAAATTGCAAAAAAAAATGCCAACGTGTCATTTTCGTAGGCATTTTAAAGGTTTTTTTATAAAAGAATTTTATTTAACACTGTCAGTTAAATTTACTGGTTGTTCAATAGGCAATCCTTCAATATTTTCTCTATTCTCTAAAGTTTGTTGAATTGTAGTATCACTTGGTGTATTGTTTTTATTTGGCACTGCAAAGTTTGATAATAACACCAAAGTCAATAAAGCGATTGAAAGCGCCCAAGTACTCTTGTCTAAAAAGCTTGTTGTACTCTGAACACCACCTCCAACAGATTGTGATCCACTTCCTCCAAATGATGAAGATAATCCTCCTCCTTTAGGGTTTTGTACCATAATAATTAATACGAGTAGCACAGCTACAATCATGATTAATACTAAAAAAATCGTGTAACTCATAATTTATTTTTTATCTAATAATTTTATTGCTTTAATGCGGTTTGCAAAGAAACTACTTTTTTCTGGATATTTCAAACTTAATATTCGATATGCACTAATAGCATTTTTATATTTTTTTTGCTCTAAATATACCTTGGCAAGAGTTTCAGTCATTAAGGTGTTATAATCTAATGGTTTTTGTTTGATAGCATCAAGAATAGTGTCATCATTTTTAACAGGTTTTATTTTTGGTTTAGAAGCAATGAATTGGTCTATCAAGTCATTCTTTTTATTTGATTTAGATTTTTTCTCTTCTCGTTCTATCGGTTTAAAAGAACCTAACTGTAACCATTCATTGAAAGAATGAACTTCGGTGTTTTTAAATTCTATTGGCTTGCCTATTTCTAAAACCTCAAGAGGTTCAACTTTTTCTTTAACAAAAATTTCTGTAACTTTTTTATGTATTGCTTCAATCGATTCTATATCAATAGCTTCAGCCCCTTCCGTTTTATCATCAATAAATAATGAAGAAGTGATGAAATCAAACAAAATGCTTCTGTCTGTCGTGTAAGCTGCAGTAGTTTTTAGTGTTTGATTGTATTTAAAACTATCTTGATTTTTAAGACCTTTTAAATATAAAGCTCTTGCAGATTGAAAATATGGAAAAGTAGAAATCACATCTTCCAATTGCTTGGTATGTTCCTTCTTTATTTCTTTTGGATGATTAATTAGATATGTGAAATCTTGAATATTCATTTACCACTTAGCTACTGATTCATTAAAAATATCTTGTGTGATTCTTTCTAAAATCACTTCAAAAGCCTCGTCAAGAACGCTTCCTGTAAGTTGTGAGTTTGCATCATAATCATGATAAAAAGAAAAAGAACGTTCAAAATCATTTTCTTCTTCATATTTATTGAAAAATCGAACATTTACTGAAACCGTTAGTCTGTTTTGTGCTGCAGTTTGTTGAGAAGTTGCAGACATAGGATTAATTCTGTATCCAGTAATTTCACCTTCAAAAAGAAGATCTCCTCCACTATTTACAAGATTTAAGTTTGTTTGACTTAAAAACAAATCTTGAAGTGCAAGAGTAAACTCTTGGCTTAAAGTTGGCTCTACTAAAGGTGCGTTATTAGGAAAATAATCTATTTGAACAGTTTTAATTCTATCATCTAGTGTAACGCCTCCAAATGAATATATACCACAACTTTGAACCGTTAATAAAAGTGTAAGTAGGCAAAAGATATTAAAAGTTTTTTTCATTCTTACAAGTCGTATTGTTTAATTTTTCTATAAAGGGTTCTTTCAGAAATCCCTAGTTCTTGTGCTGCTAATTTACGTTTTCCTTTGTTACGCTCAAGAGATTTTTTAATCATTTGAAATTCTTTGTCTTGCAGTGATAGTGTTTCGTCTTCTAATACTGTCTCAACAAAATCATAATTTCCTTCTTTCTCTTTCGGATAATTATTTTGAGGATATACGACTTCAACTTTATTTTCGTCTTTGTTCTCGTCTTTATTTTTGCTATATATTTTATCAATTAGAAGTTGATTTTCTTCTTTAAAATCAATGTTATCTCCATTTTTCATTAAATCTAAAGTTAATTTTTTTAGATCATTAATATCGCTTCTCATATCAAATAATACCTGTCTCTTATACACATCTCC
>CAJXUO010000171.1 GCA_913061425.1 uncultured Lutibacter sp. | reverse complement strand
AAGTATTACTGCGTAATGATATAACAGAAGAAGAACTAATAAACTATATAAATAGAGTTAAAGAGGCTTTAGTTGGTTTAAATATACCAGTAGGTTATGTTGATACTTATTATGAATTTTATCAACGCCCTAAATTAGTAGAAGTTTCAGATGTTATCTTAACAAATTGTTACCCTTTCTGGGAAGGCTCAAGTTTAGAAGACTCTTTAATGCATTTAAGACAAATGCATGCCATTACCAAAAAAGTTGCAAATGGTAAAAAAGTAATTATTACAGAAACAGGTTGGCCAAGTCAAGGTCAAACAGTTGAAAATGCATATCCAAATCAATTAAATGCGATGAAGTATTTTATTCAAACCCAAGAATGGACAAAAAATGAAGATATAGAGATGTTCTATTTCTCTTCATTTGATGAAACTTGGAAAGTAAGAGTTGAAGGAGAACTGGGTGCTCGTTGGGGAATATGGGACAAAAATGAAACCCTTAAGTATAGTTAGGTTATAATTATAATAACACGGATTAAAACAAAAAAAAATGTCATATAGAGAAGAACAACACTATGCAAGTAGTAAAGAAAGTTTTATAAAATTACAAAGTGATTTTAAATCTCATGAAGGAATTGATTTTAATGAATATTCTTCAGAAGAAGACTTAAAAAAACTTTGGCGCAATACACTTGAAAGTGGTATGCGTGGAATTTGTTTTAGTATGTACGAAGACGGACAAGAACCAGGCGATACTATTACAAAGGAGCAGGTAGAGCGACGTATAAAAATACTAAAACCATACTCAAAATGGGTGCGTTCTTTTTCTTGTATAGAAGGAAACGAAAATATTCCACGTATTGCTCATAAACACGGTATGAAAACGTTAGTTGGTGCATGGCTTGGAGATGATTTAGAAAAAAATGAAGAGGAGATAGAAGCCTTAATTACATTGGCCAATGAAGGATGTGTAGATATTGCTGCTGTTGGTAATGAAGTTTTATACAGAAATGATTTAACATTAGAACAATTACTTGGTTATATAAAACGTGTAAAAGAGGCCTTACCAAATATTCCTGTAGGTTATGTAGATGCGTATTATGAATTTTCAAGACATCCTGAACTTGTAGAAGTTTCTGATGTTATTTTAGCGAATTGTTATCCATATTGGGAAGGATGTAGTATAGAACATTCATTGAATCACATGCAGCAAATGTTTGGTCAAGCAACAGATGCAGGACAAGGTAAGCCAGTAATTATTACTGAAACCGGATGGCCAAGTCAAGGCGAAGGTTATAAAGGTGCAACACCATCTGCAGAAAATGCGATGAAGTATTTTATTAATACACAAGTATGGTCTGCAAAACAAAATATTGAGATTTTTTATTTTTCATCATTTGATGAGTCTTGGAAAGTCGGAGATGAAGGAGTTGTTGGAGCATATTGGGGACTTTGGGATAAACATGAAAAACGTAAGTTTTAGAAAATAGTCAAATCCAAAAATTTATTGTTTTATTATCAAAAAAGCAGACATATTTATTGTTGATATTAAAGTAAATTCAACTTTAAAAGTGTTTAGGTGATATATTAATAAAATAGTATTCAAATCCTTTTAAAGTTTGTTACCACTATAGATTTACTGTTTTTTAACAGTAGATTAGCCTCCATCAAACCAAAATTTTTATATGAATTATTCTACAGTATTAAATATAAGTTTAGGAAATGCAATTTGTTATTCAGGTTATAGAGAAGGGCAGCAACCTGGAGGTATCTGTCCAAGTTACGAAGAAGTAAAAGAAGACCTTTTAATTTTATCTCAAAACTGGAAATATTTACGCTTATATGATTGTGATCAACATACTGATACTATCTTAGAAGTTATTAAAAATGAAAAGTTAGATTTTAAAGTAATGCTAGGTGCATATATAGTTGCTGAAATGAATAATCACGGTTGTCCATGGGGAGGAATGTATTCAGAAGAGGTGCTAATTGAAAATAAAGCCAAAAACCTTTTTCAAATTAATAAATTGATAGACATAGCAAATCAATACCCTGAAATTATCTGTTCATTATCAGCAGGAAATGAGGCCTGTGTTGATTGGACAGATCATTATGTGCCGGTGAAAAGCGTGATTAATTATGTAAAAATGATTAAAAAAGGAGCGAAGCAACCAGTTACTTTTTGTGAAAATTATTTGCCATGGCTAGACAAAATGAAAGATTTAGTCGCAGAAGTAGATTTTATCTCAATCCATACATATCCTGTATGGGAGTATAAAAATATACATGAAGCTTTAGAATACACCAAACAAAATTATTACGCAGTTGCTGATATGTATCCGGATAAAATTGTTGTAATAACAGAAGCAGGTTGGGCTACAAATTCTAATGGAAGAGGTATCGATGCGCATAATGTAAGTGAAGAACTTCAGAGTATTTATTATAATGACCTTGTGAATTGGTGTAAAGAAGACAACATTCTTACATTTGTTTTTGAAGCATTTGACGAGCCTTGGAAAGGCTCATCTGAAATACTTGAACCTGAAAAACATTGGGGATTGTTTTATGTTGATAGAACACCAAAATTAGTGATGCAAGAACTTTTCTTGGGTGTAGAAATCGAGGTATAGTTCTATTATTCTGCCTATATTTAGTTTTGTTAAGACTCTACAATAATTTTTTAACCTAATAACAAGTGTTACAAGCACTTAACTTACCACAACATTACCACTACTATGATTTTTTTTCTATAATAACTTCAACTTTATTTAGTTGTTTAACGCTTCTTACACCCCATTTTAATTGATATTTTTTAAATAATATGTTAAAATTTTATTTGTATGCTTTATGTAGGGTTACTATTTAGGGATATCTCAATAGTTAGCCATTATATTTACAGATATAGAACTTATTATAATCAATATTAATTAAAATCTTATTAAATCATGAAAAAAATTACCTTATTACTTTTATTCCTTTTGACAATGTCATTAGGATATTCGCAAAGTCTTCCCATTGACTTTACTGATCCACTAGACAATAATTTTGTTGGTCAAGGAGGTGCTGTTTTTACTTCTGATGTAAATCCTGATGATAATTCAGATAATGTTGGTAAAATTGTTGGAGGAACAGATCAATACAATAGCAGAATTGATCTTGCTTTGGACACATATGTAGATATGACCACAGCCAGCAAAACTTTTACATTTGAATTTTATACTACAGAAGCAGTTGTAATGAATGGATTATTTCAGCTTGGAAATAAAGAGGCTGGTGGTGCTGAAGTATGGCCAATAGAAAAAACATTCTTTACTAACGGAACAATTGGTTGGCAAACAATAACACTTGATATGGCTACTGCAACTAACGGTTATCCAAATGCAGGTAACCCTGTAGAGTTTGGGCAATACGCACAAGTGTCCGTCTTTACAAATTTTGCAGATACTGGTACATCAACTTATTATGTAGATGATATTGCAGGTGCTGCTAATGGTACTGCAACTCCTCAGCCTGCATCAGACCCAGCAACTGGAGCTGCTAACCCTATTGCAAGACTTACTGAAGACTACATGTCTTTTTATAATGGTATTGCTTCGCCTTCAGGTGATGAATACGTTAATGAGACCGTTGTAAATTTTGACAACTTTGGTGGTGGTACAACTATTGTTGGAGATGTTGTATTAGGTGACGGTAATACTGTAAAAAAATATACTGCTCATAATTATTCAGGAATAGGTGGAAATAGTTATGATGTGTCTTCAATGGAGAAACTGCATATAGATGTCTATTATACTGGTGCTCCAGCAGAATTTCAGTTAAAATTAGAAAGCCCAGGCGGTGTTGGTGGCGGCCAAGTTAAAATTGTTGAAATTGGTCCTGCATCTGGTGAATGGTTATCTTTTGATATTGATCTTAGTTTTTTCACTGCTGCAGATTTAACAAACTTATTATGGATTGTTCCTGTAACGCCAGGGACAGCAGATATTATGTATTTTGATAATATTTATTTTTGGAAAGCTCCATTTGACACAGCAACAGATGCTAATTTAAGTGACTTAACTGTTGATGGTTCAACAGTAGTTGGTTTTGCACCAGGTGTAACAACTTATGATATTGAATTGCCTCTTGGTACAACAGTTGTGCCAACGGTTGTAGGAACTTCTGCGCAGGCATCTCCTGCAACTGCTGTTACTTCAAACGCAGCTTCATTACCAGGTGCAAGTTCAGTACTTGCAACTGCTCAAGACGGAACTACTACTAAAACCTACACAGTAAATTTTACAGTAGCATTACCAGTACCTACAACAGCACCTACTACAGCGCCAGCTAGAAATGTTGGAGATGTTATATCA
>CAJXUO010000170.1 GCA_913061425.1 uncultured Lutibacter sp. | reverse complement strand
ATGCTTATTATAGCCACGACTATGTATATCAAGGCGAAACTAGAGAGGTTACAACAATAGCAATTATAAATGATGAAGCGGCTTGTACACAAGCAATAATTGAAGGAGAATACACTATAAATGTTCAAGCGAGACAACAAGAAGTGTATACATTTAAATTTTGGCAAGGAGAAGGTGAGTATTTAACCGTTATTATTCCTGTCATATAAAACCAACTTAAAATTTGGGTTTAAAAAAACTCATAGAAAGGTGTGCTAATAATGAGCGAAAAGCACAAGCAGAAGTTTACCAACTATTTTCTGGTAAACTATTCGCACTATGTCTTAAATATTCTAAAAATTACACAGAAGCTCAAGACAATTTACAAGACGGTTTTATTACAATATTTAACAAGATTGGACAATACAATTCAAAAGGTTCTTTTGAGGGTTGGATGAAGCGTATTGTTATAAATACAGCATTGCAAAAATATAGAAGTAAAAATATTTTAAGTTTAGTAACGGAAGAAATTCCAGATGAGGTAATTGTCGAAGTTGATGAGGATACGGTTTCATTAGACTTTTTATTAGGTATAATCCAAGAATTGCCAGATAGATACAGAATGGTTTTTAACCTATATGTTTTAGATGGATATTCTCATAAAGAAATTTCAACAAAATTATCAATCTCCGAAGGCACCTCAAAATCAAATTTATCAAGAGGTAGATTTATTTTAAAAGAAAAAATAAAAAAAAATCAGTTTGACCAACAAGAAATTATTGCGCTAAAAATGCAAAACTAATACAATGAAAACAACTAAAAATATAGATAGATTATTTCAAGAAAAACTCAAGGATCTTGAGGTTTCACCACCAGCAAATGTTTGGAAAGGGATTGAATCTAATCTTCATCAAAAAAAATCAATATCTGTTCTTCCGTTATGGTTTAGAATGTCTGGAGCAGCCGCAATATTGTTACTGCTTGCTCTTGGCGGAATCAATTATTTTGATAAAAACTCAAATGAAATTATTATTACGAATACAGGTGTTATTGAAAATGCTCCTGTAAATGAAAATGATATTTTAAATCCTGCAATAAATAATTCTAACGAAAGTAACTCTGTAATTGCAGAGGTTAATCAAAATAATGGGGCTTCTGAAACTTTAAAAGTTAACAATACTCAAACAGAGAAACAGGTTCAATTTAATTCAACTACTAAAAATAGTCTGATAAGTGAAGTGACTGAATTTTCTAATTCTAAAAATGATTTAGAGAAATTGAGTGACACCTCTTTATCTACCGAAGCTACTGTTGCTCTAATAGATAAAAATCAATCTAATAACGCCAAGGAAACGGATGCCGAGAAGCTTTTAAAATTCAATAAAATAGAAGAAAATAGCAACTCGAAAATAGCAAGTGAATCAACTAATTCAGATCCTTTTTTAAACAATAGTATTTTAAATTCTGATTCAAAAAGCAATACACAAAGTATCTTTAATGCTAATAAAAATGCAATTGCTCAATCTAAAGAAGAGGGTTTTGGAGAAAACAATTTAGATACTATTCAAAAGACTGTTTTAAAAACGGAAGAAGAAGTCGCTTTCGTGCCAAACAAGCATGATGAACTTTTAAATTCTGATGTGTCAGAAGATATTAAAGAAGAAGAGGATACTAAAAAATGGTCAATTGCATCTTCTATTGCGCCCATTTATTATAATACATTTAATACAAAAGGTTCTCCTTTAGATTTACAATTTAAAGACAGCCCAAAAACGGGTAGTAAGTCTATTGCGTATGGTGTGAAAATAGGATATAAACTTAATGATAAATTAACCATTCAATCTGGAGTTTCAAAAATTGATGTAGGATATAAAATTGGAGATGTCTTTATAAATATAACAAATCAATTAGATTCTAGATTAGCAAACGTAAACTATACGAATACAGCAACAATATTAAACGTAAATGCAGAAAGTTTTTTAGATAATGTAGCGCTTGAGACAAACTCAACTACAGCATTAGCTGGAGAATTAAATCAAAGTTTTGGTTATATAGAAATTCCACTAGAATTAAAATATACATTAACGAACACCTCTAAAAAATTGGGTGTTAACTTAATTGGTGGTTTAAGTACATTGTTATTAAATAAAAACGAAGTGTTTGTCTCTACTTCTGAATTTTCTTCTAATCTAGGTGAGGCAAACAATCTAAATAAAGTAAACTTTAGTGGAAATATTGGTTTTGATATTGATTATAAAATCAATAAAAATATATATATCAATGTTGCGCCAATGCTAAAAATACACACAAAAACATTTTCAAATAGCGGTAACAACTTTGAGCCTTATCTATTTGGAGTTTATACAGGCATAAACTATAGGTTTTAGTTGGTTAGTATGTTTGATTTCGGTCAAACGTTGAAAATCCGTCTATTTTTTAATAGACGGATTTTCTTTTATAGTCAATCATCCAACTTAGTTAACCTATACATAGACTATACATAGATGTATTTTACAGTGTAAAAGTTGCTTCATTAAATAATTACAATTAATATTGACCTCATAGTTCCAAGTTTCTATTCATGAAAAAATACTTTTGTACACTTAATTTTATCATATTTTTTTGTGCTTTTTTTTCTTCACAAATAGTAATCGCTCAATTAGGATTCTGTAACGGGAATTCTGGAGATCCAATTTTTACAGAAACTTTTGGAACAGGGACTACAAATAACCCTTTACCTGCAGGAACTACTAGTTATACTTTTGCTAATACCAATCCACAAGATGGATTTTATACAGTTTCGAGTAACACCGGTTTTTTTGATTGGCATAACACAACAGATCACACGACTAGTGATACAAATGGAAAATCCTTAATAGTTAATGCAAATTTTACAGCTGGTGAATTTTACAGAACAACAATTAATAGCCTTTGTGAAAATACTACTTATGAGTTTTCTGCATGGCTCTTAAATTTATTACCTTCTTCTGGTTGTGGTGGAAATGGAATTCCTATAAATGTAAAATTTGAAATTTGGGATATTACAGATACAAGTTTATTGGCCTCTGGAGATACCGGAAATATTTCTGGATCTAATTCCCCTAACTGGCAACAATATGGTTTAGTTTTTCAAACATTGCCAAGTCAAACATCTGTAATATTAAAAATGATAAATAATGGAATTGGTGGTTGTGGAAATGATCTAGCAATAGATGATATTGTTTTTAAAAGTTGTGGAGATAACATTACTATAGGCGATTCGGGAAACAATAATAATATTACTATATGCGAAAGCCAAACACCGTATTCAACTTCATTAACTATAACTCCAGATAATTCAGTTTTTAGCTCATATTTTTATCAATGGGAACAAAGTACTAATGGAGTTACTTGGTCCGATATTCCAGGTGAAAATTCACAAACTATTTCTATTTCTGGAATAACTACAAGTAGTTTTTATAGGGCAAAAGTTGGAGAAACTGCTTCAAATCTTAACAATGCTTTATGCAATGTTACTTCAGATATTTTTCAATTAACTGTTGAACCAATTCCCGTTACTCCAACTATAGAATGCTGGGAAACCTTAACATTCAATGACGCTACTTGTTCTTGGGTTGTTACAGGAACTCAACCTTCTCAACCAACTGTACTAGAATGTTGGGAAACTGCTACATTTAATAATGATCCTACTATTTGCGATTGGGAAATTACTGGAAATCAACCTGTTCAACCAACATTAGAGTGTTGGGAAATAGCAACATTTAATAACGATCCTGCTGTTTGCAATTGGGAAATTACTGGAACTCAACCAGCACAACCAGCAGGTTTAGAGTGTTGGGAAACCACTTCTTTTAATAACACATCTTGTTCTTGGGAAGTTACAGGTACACAACCAACTGAACCTATTATTGAATGTTGGGAAACTGCAACATTTAATAACACAAGTTGTGTTTGGGACATAACAGGATCTCAGCCAGTAATTGAAACCGTTTTATCAGACGGAAACAATATTGTAGTAATTACAAGTAATACAGGAAATTTTGAATACTCAATAAACGGTATTGATTACCAATTGTCAAACGTATTTTCTAATGTTAAAAATGGATTATACACTATTTATATTAGGGTAGTTAACTGTAATAATACTGTTACTGGCGAGTATCTACACTTTTATATTCCAAAATTTTTTACTCCAA
The DNA here is from genome assembly GCA_913061425.1 of uncultured Lutibacter sp. Lineage (GTDB taxonomy): Bacteria > Bacteroidota > Bacteroidia > Flavobacteriales > Flavobacteriaceae > Urechidicola. The sequence goes on along the minus strand of CAJXUO010000170.1, from coordinate 163 downwards.
ATAATGATGGTGAAAACGATACTTTTGATTTAAAAGGAATTGAAAGCTATAATTCATCTGAAGTTTATATTTATGACAGGTTTGGAAAAATTATAAAAAGCGCTATTAATTCTACATTCTCTTGGGATGGTTTCCATAATGATAATCCTCTACCTAGTTCAGA
>CAJXUO010000169.1 GCA_913061425.1 uncultured Lutibacter sp. | reverse complement strand
CTCTAAAATAATATTCTGCTTCTATTTAAATGTATGGCGTTTCTCTTCTGTTGATGCTGCGTTTAGCAATTTGTCAAATATTCGGATGATATTAAAATCACGAGTAATTTCTTCAGATACTGCAATTCCAGAAATGCCGGTTTTTAATATATCTGTAACGTCTTCTGTAGTGATGCCTCCAGCACCAATAATTGGTGTTTCGGTTTTTAAGGCTTCAACAACTGTAGTATAACCGTTCAAGCCTAAAACATGAGGTGAGTTGTCTTTAGATGCTGTAAATCTAAAAGGGCTTAAGGTAATATAATCGACTTCTTTACTAATTAATGTTTCGCAATCTAGTAAGGTATTTGCTGTTCCGCCAATGATTTGCCAAGTATGTAAATACTCTCTAACGATAGACGGGCAGGTATCTGTTTTTCCTAAATGCACACCATCTGCTTTCACCTCTTTTGCGATTTTGTAATAACCGTTTATAATTAATCTGGTTTGAAAATGGGCCGTGATTTCTCTTGCTTCTTCAGCGAATGTTAAACATTCTTTTTCTGAAATATTTTTTAAGCGTAATTGCACTAATTCAGAACCAGACGAACACGCTTTCTGTATATTTTCCAGATGTATTTTTGGAGAACTACCTTGAGATATATAATGTAGTTTAGATATAATCATGTCTTCGTTTTTTGTTATTATATATACATTTATTAATTGAAAATAAGGATAAATATATGACTCGCAATATACGAATTTCAGTTTTCCCTTCAAGAAAAAACAGAAGGATTGTTACTTTTTCTCAACACTTAAAAGGGTTTCGTAAAGTGCCGAATTATGTTCCGTTTCTTTGGTAAATGCAGGACAGAACGTTAATAAAAAGTTTAGTAGTCCTTTTTACGAAACAACGACAGGAGTGAAGTGCTAATGTGTATATAGAATTTTATGCTAAAAAAACACTATTTATCTTTGTACAACGCTAGTTGCTTTTTCATTACCGGTTTAAATATAAACGGAAAATAAGAGAGCATCAGCATTGCTGGATATCCATAAGGTAAATTAGGGCTGTGTTCTTTTGAATCCAGTAAATGATATGGTTTTGCGCCCATATGATGATGATCTGAATGTCTTGTTAGTTCAAATAGTAATACTCTTCCTATAATATGGTCTGAATTCCAAGAATGTTTTGGTTTTACACGTTCATACCTTCCGTTTTCTTGCATTTTTCTACGCAAGCCATAATGGGCAAAATAGTTTTGCGCCTCCAATACAGAAATGCCATAAACGCTAGTAATAAAATAGATAAATAGCACGTTTAACCCAAAAAAAGAATAGATACCAAAAAGAAAAAGTACTGGCAGTAGTGTATAGATAATCATAGGGTTTAACAGTTGATTTTTACCTTTACCCTTAAGTCGCTGTGCTTCTAGCTTCCACGTTTTAAAATAACCACCTATTTGAGAACGAAGTGCGAAAAAATAAAAGATATCTCCTTCTTTTGCAGATGTAAAATCGGCTGGTGTTCCAATATCCCTGTGATGTCCTCCATTATGATAGGGTATAAAATGATTTTGAATAGCTGTTAATAGCATTATGTGAGCTGAAATTTTCTTTACTACATGATCTGTTTTGTGTCCCAATTCATGCCCAATATTAATTCCATTTACACCAAGAATAGTTCCCATCATTAAAATACATGCAATTAATTCTGCAAGAGGCAGTGCTGAGTTAGAAACAGTGATTAAAAACTGATAAACAACAAAAAGATGAAGAGGTACAGAAAGATACAGGACCAAATCAAAATAAACATCTTCCTTTGCTAGCTCTTTTTCAACTTTATTTAAATTATACGTGTTTTTTGGAAGGATCTGTTCTAAAACAGGGACCAAAATGTATAAAACAAATAAGCCTGCATAAGCATAAACGCCTGTTGTGTTAAATGTAAGCAACCCTAAAAGAGGGATAATATAAGCAGCAAAGTATTTGATTTTCATCATAATATAAAAACTTAAGAAAACTATTTATGTAAAAATAGTTCAATTGTTTTAAAAGCACAAATCTTTTGGTATCTGAAACTCCATCCCATTCTATAAGGAGCCAAATATCATAGACAACAATACAGGGTTTTGACTCCGAGAGAAGGACAACATATTCATCATGAATACCAACTAAAATAATACAACATGAATAATCACATATTTGAGAATATAACGACTCAATATGGTGTAGAAATAGAATACTTCTGAGGTGTTTTACATTTCGACTTCGTGCATAAACTCCAGATAAAAGCAACTAGTTACTTAAAACTACAAATAGGGTTATCTAATATCCTCTAAATAGAGACTCTTCTAAAGCGATTCATAAAAGAGGTTTCAAAGCGTTTTAAAATTGGGTGCATTTTTTCTGAGTATAGTACAAACTGGCATTTATGAATACTTTGGATAATTGTCATAAGAGCAGTATATGAAGTTTTTTGAGTTAAAAACTCAGCATCATCTATACTAAATATCTTTAATTGAGTAGTATTTACACCATTTAATAATAACAACTTGTTTATTGTCTTGGGTGTGGAAATAAGAACATCTACACCTTCAAATATTTCTGATTTTAACACGTCTATATGAAGTTTTTCATCACCAAAATAAACTCGCATAGCGCTATACCTAGTGAATTTAAAAAAAGCATCATATAATTCCAATGCCTTTTCATTATTTTCTGCTAGAGCTATAGCTCTTGGGGCATTTCCAACTGCCTCACATTTTAATTTCTGTAAGGTAGTAAGGATAAGTGTGGTCGTTTTCCCGCTATCTTTCGAGGCAGTACAAAAGATATTGGCACCACTTTTTATTACAGGAATACTACTGCTCTGAAAAGGAGTAGGTATTGTTATTTCTAGAGATTCTAACTTCTCTTTTATATCGGAATGTAATTTTTTAAAAGGCATATAAATTATCGAGATGGCTATTTAACGTGATGTTCATAATAATTTAAGGCAAATATACTACTAAATGAACGTTATTATTTTTTCTTTTGCCCCTTTTTCAAGAGGTGATTATATATCATGTATAATTATAACTACAGAGTAGTATAAAACGTAATTACTATGGAATATTTCACCTAATATAAAACTGCTGAACCATCACAAACACAACTTTATCAAGATAGGAGTAAAACTCTTTTTATGAAACGACGATAGGAGAGTAGTGGAATGTGTGTAGAATGGGAATATTATGGTTAAATTTTATCTTCTTAGAGTCGTATTATTAAAATCTGGATCATTCTAAATTACTGTTTGCTAAAAACTATTATTGCTGCCGAATTAATATCATCGTATTTACAATGGTTATTCCCATTACTTCTATTTAAGTATACATTATCAAAATAACCTGGACTTATATATTCTATAGATATATAAAAAAATAACTCTAAAATGTCGTAACTTGACACTATGATTCAAGAACTTAAAAACAATTATGGACACTTATTTGAAGATGCCCTTTTAAATGAAATAAATCAAGTTGGAACATTCAAAGAAGTTCCCGAAGGATTTAAGATGATGGAAATTGGAGACTATGTTAAAGCTATGCCTTTATTAGTTTCAGGAGCAATAAAAATATTAAGGGAGGATAATGATGGAGATGAGTTATTACTCTATTTTTTAGAAAAAGGGGATACTTGCGCGATGACTTTAACCTGCTGTGTTGCTCAAACAAAAAGTAAAATTAGAGCCATCGCCGAAACCGATGCAAAACTGATTATGATCCCTATTCAACAAATGGAAGAATGGTCAGAAAAATATAAAAGTTGGAGACATTTCGTTTTTGAAAGTTACCATAACAGACTTAATGAAATGCTTGAAACTATAGATAGTATTGCCTTTCTAAAAATGGATGAACGTCTGCTTAAATATCTTGTTGAGAAAGTTAGAATTTCAAAAGATAACACTATTCACATTACGCACCAAGACATAGCGTATGAACTTCACACCTCTAGAGTCGTTATTTCTAGACTACTAAAAAAACTCGAAACATTAGGTAAAATAGAATTGAATCGAAACTATATTTTAATGAAAGATATTTAAGGCCTATGTAACCAATGTTACTGTAGAGCTGACTTTTCAGAATTACATTTGCCATAAATAAACTAAGAACGTTTTATGGAAATAATTGAAATTTTTGGATATATCTCGGCTTTAATTATTGGTATATCATTAGGTTTAATTGGTGGTGGTGGCTCAATATTAGCTGTCCCTGTTTTAGCCTATTTATTCTCAGTCAACGAAAAAGTAGCCACAGCATATTCCTTATTTATTATTGGGTCAAGTGCATTAGTAGGTGGCTTAAAACAACACTTTAAAGG
>CAJXUO010000168.1 GCA_913061425.1 uncultured Lutibacter sp. | reverse complement strand
AGGCTGTAAATATTGACCAATAGTAACAACATCAACATTGTTATCTGCAAGGTCTTGCATGGTTTGGATAACTTCTTCTTCTCGTTCACCTAAACCAAGCATAATTCCTGACTTTGTTCTTTTAGCACCATTATCTTTAAGATATTTAAGTACCGCAAGACTTCGATCATATTTAGCTTGAATTCTTACTTCTCTTGTCAACCTTCTAACGGTTTCCATATTATGAGAAATAACTTCAGGTGAAACTTCAATAATTCGATCTAAATTCCTGTGAATCAACTGAAAATCTGGAATTAAAGTTTCTAATGTAGTGTTAGGATTAGAGCGTCTAATTGCTTTTATAGTTTCTGCCCAAATAATAGAACCTCCATCTTTCAAATCATCTCTATCTACAGATGTAATTACTGCATGTTTGATTTCCATTATTTTTATAGAACGAGCTACTTTTTCTGGCTCTTCCCATTCAACCGTTTCAGGTCTACCTGTTCTTACACCACAAAAACCGCAAGAACGTGTACAAATATTTCCCAAGATCATGAATGTTGCAGTACCTTCACTCCAGCATTCACCCATATTTGGACAACTACCACTTGTACAAATTGTATGTAAGTCGTATTTCTCAACGACACTACGTAATTCAGTGTATTTCTTTCCTGTTGGTAGTTTAACCCTAAGCCATTTCGGTTTTGGCTTTCTTGCTGTTGTTTCTTCTATCATACATTATAATTGTCACTTCGAGCCTTTCGACTGTCGTTCAAGACAGGACTAAAGTCTAAAAGTTAGATTGCAAATTTACAAATTCATTAGATACCAAACACTAAATCCGATTAAGAAAAAAATCCCTAAATAACTCAATATTTTCATCGCAATTGAAGGTTGCCACTCTTTTGGTGTATGCTTACCTGAGATTAATGTAAAATTAATAATCGCATAAAACGGAGCAGTTAAAAATGATAGGATTGTAGCGACTTTTATCAAAGTACCCATTTCAGACATAAATAAAGTTAAAATAAGCATAGTGCCAATAGCGAGAAATAATATCCAAAACCAATACATGTTTTTAATAGTTCTATTGGATAGTAAGGTGACTGTTTTGGACATTGCTCTCGGTGAAGCGTCTAAAGCTGTCAAAGTTGTACTAAACATAGTTGTGAAAGCAGCAATTGCGATAAACAAGTACATAGAATCGCCAATAGTAGTTGTGTATAAACTAATTAGTTGTTGTGTGAATTTCCCAGCACTATTACTAAAAACCTCTCCAGAATTATGCATTACGAAGGTTCCTAATGTTAGAAAACAAATTCCTAAAAAGAGCGTAATGATATAACCAATATTAAAATCGAAAATACTTTTTTTAGTAGTAAAATTGGAATCATTTTTTTTCTTTTCTATTGCCCAAAGAGATTGCCAAATTGAAACATCTAATGGAGCAGGCATCCAACCAAGAAATGCAATTAGAAATCCTATTTCTAGAGTTCCTTGAGGTAAAATTTGCGTAAAAGTGAATGTTTTTTCTGTAGAGAAATAGGCGATAAGAACTGAAACTATAGTTGTGATAGTTAATGTTAAGATTATGATTTTCATTAATTTATCTAAAAAATTATAACGCCCTTTTATTAAGATAATTAATCCGATAAATGTAATAATAAGGCTCCAAATTATTGGATTTGTTGTAACGCCAAACAAGTTGATTGCTAAACCAGCAGTTACGATGGTTACTGCTGCTTGAATGGTAAACATTGTTGCTAAGTTTAAGATGAAATATGTAATTAAAACACCTTTTCCTAATTTTAAATAACCGTCTAATAAACTTTCTCCAGTTGCAGTTGCGTAGCGTGGACCATATTGAAAAAAGGGATATTTGAATAAGTGTACCAAAAATAAAGCCCATAATAAACCAAAACCGAAATCTGCTCCTGCTCGTGTAGATTGGACCAAATGTGAAACGCCAATTGCCGCTCCAGCAAAGAGTAATCCTGGACCTAAAGACTTTAATCTTTTAATCATTTGTTTTGCTCAATTATTTCGGCAAGTGATTTTTTTGCTCTCAATAAATTGACCTTCACAGAACTCATAGATTCATTTAATGTTTCCGAAATCTCTTTGTAACTCAACTCCTGAAAATAGCGTAAATTAATGATTTTCTGCTGTTTAGAATTCAATTGTTTGATGTAAGATAATAGTTCAGCTACGTTTTGATCGTTGATGATTTGATCTTCTGGAGATGGTGAAGCATCTGTAATTAAATAAGCCTCAGAATCACCTTTGTTTAATGATATGGTTTCTTTCTTTTTCCCTCTGATTGAATCAATAAAGATATTTTTAGAAATTGAAATTAACCACGTTTTGAAGTTGTAGTTATCGTTGTATAAATCAATTTTATCAAATGCCTTGGCAAAAGTTTTCATTGTAATATCTTCTGCTTCATCTTCATTATTGGTTTTCGCAAATTGAAATCGATACACATCACTCCAATAAGTGTTCAATAACTTCTTAAAAGCACTTTCCTTGCCTTCTCTTGCTTCTTCTATAATTTCCTGAACTTCTTCTTTGTTGGTCATAAAACGATTACCAGTGTGTGGGTTTTGCAACAATATTTTTTATAAAGATAAACAATTGTATGAAAATCAAAAATATTTCTAAGATTGGCGCCCAAACTACGATGTCATTTTCGTTTAGTTTTTTTGCCGATGCAGCTATGATTAGATATTGCGAGATACTTCTAAGTAATAAAACTCCTACTACAATTTCCCATTGAAAAGTTGTTGCTAAGAGTAAGATTGTAAGTGACCAAAACAACAATTGCGATGTGTAAAACAGACCTAATAAAATTTTATGAATTGGTTTGTAATGAGATGCTGTTGTTGTGTGTCTTCTTTTCTGATGAATCCATTCTTTGAAAGTGGTCTTGGGTTTTGATAACGTAAAACTATCTGTAAAATAAGACAAACTAATATTTTGGTTTGTAGCGTTTTTATTTACAAATAAATCATCATCACCAGATCTTATATGCATGTGATTGGCAAAACCGCTTGATTGAAAAAACAACGATTTTGTGTATGCTAAATTTCGTCCAACGCCCATATATGGTAAGCCAATTTTGGTATACGAAAAATACTGAATTGCAGTAAAAATAGTTTCAAATCGGATGAGTTTATTGAGCCACGAATTGGGTATCTTCTCATAGGCTCCATATCCTAATATAATTGTTTTTTGCTCGGTAAACTTTTGTGCCATTTCAGAAATCCAAAACTTTGAAACTGGTTTGCAATCGGCATCAGAGAAGAGTAAATGTTCGTGTTTTGCGGATTTGATACCAAGAGATAAAGCGTATTTTTTATTTCTCCAAAACTGTTCGTTTGGAATAACATTAACTATAGAAATTTTTGTTGGATACTCCTCTTTAAAACGCTCCATAACTTCTAAGGTAGCATCGTGAGAAGCATCGTTTATCAAAACCAACTCAAAGGTTTCATACTCTTGATTGATAAATAGAGGTAAAAAGGCTGTTAGATTTTCTGCTTCATTGCGAGCACAAATGATTACGGAAATAGGAATGTTTTGTTGCTTTTGATTTGCAGTTGATTTTTTAGCAAAAGCGAATGCTCTAAAAACACCTAAATAGAAGCAGAGTTGAATAAATGAGAAACATAGAAACACATAAAATAGAAGTTGCATTTTCTAGTTGTTTTCACAGTTTTCAGGCATTTTACCACAAAAACCACATACATCTCCGTCTTTATTTAATACAGGACTTTGACTTGCACATGTTCCAGCAAATTCGCCATATTTCTTTGCCCATATTTTAATAGCGATTCCTGCGACTCCTAATGCTAATAGACCTAATGTGATAAATAAAAGTTTCATAATAGATAATGTAATTTAAGTGACTACAAAGATACTGAAAAGAAGTAAGAGGTTTTTATTAAATCACATTCACTTCAATATCTAAAGAAATATCAAACGTTTTTTTAACCGTTTTCAATATCTCTTGAGCCAAATTATAAATTTCAGTTCCAGTAGCATTGTCATAATTTACTAAAACTAAGGCTTGTTTCGTATGTACTCCTGCATCTCCAAAACGTTTGCCTTTAAATCCGCATTGTTCTATTAGCCAACCTGCAGGAACTTTAATTTCGGTTTCAGAAATTTTATATGAAGGAATATTAGGATACTTTTCTTGTAGTTTTAGAAAATCATCAGTAGTGATAACAGGGTTTTTGAAGAAACTACCACTATTCCCAATCTCTTTTGGATTCGGTAGTTTGCTATTTCGAATAGTTATCACAGCATCAGAGATATCTTTGATTGTAGGGTTCTCAATCGCTCTTTTTTCTAATTCGCTTTGAATTGCTCC
>CAJXUO010000167.1 GCA_913061425.1 uncultured Lutibacter sp. | reverse complement strand
TGGGCTCGAGATGTGTATAAGAGACAGCCCTCCACCAGATTTTTTCAATCTTTCTCTAGTTTTATCTTTTAAGTCTCTTGTGAATTCAAATGTCTCTTGTCGAATTAATAAGGTGTCTTCATAGTAATAATAGGTCAGTTCAATCACATTACCGTCAGGGTGGTCTTTCATTTGCGTAACCATGCTTGAAAGCTGACCTTTGTCATCATAATTATAAACCAAAGCAGATATCATCTTAGTAATTCTCTTATGTGGTTTATAACCGTAGAAGTATTCTTGAAAGACAACTTTTTCGGAATTAATTCTCTTTGAATGAGTCAGTTTAATTGAATTACTGTCATTGTTTAAATATTGAAAAACCTGAATATCATCGAAATGCTCAAAAACCAACTGAGAATCAGGTTGTAATTTTGACATATCAGTCCAAGGTGCAGGGTGTTGACTTAAACTCTTGAAAGCCAAAATAAGCAGAAGATATGTCAAGCAAACTTTCATTTTATTACAGATAACGTCCCAGCTATAGTTAGTTCAGCTCAAATTTTGGATACGAAAATTTTCACTTTACTACTTAACTGAATGTTTTATTTAACCTTTTGTTGCAGTGCGCTAAATCAAAGATTTAGCGGAGCTCCAATAAGATTTACAAGATTCAAATATAACGCAATAGAGCTGTATTGACTATAGGTTCTGTTATAGGTCTGTCCTTTTTTATTCCTAGTATTAGACATTGCACTGCATCTGCAATAGACTTTTTTCATTTTCTATCCAGGCCAGCCATTAACCGTTGCGCTGCATCTGCAAATAGAAAAATCTTTTTTCTCTTATTAGAATTTTCATAGAATCAAGTGTTGCGCTGCGACTGCAAATTACCAGCATAAAAACCTGAGAAGAATTAGTAAAAAGGGGAGAAGAGAATCAAGGTGTTAATGACCTATAACGTTTAGTGTAAAATGCGTTTTAATGCATTTTACATAGTGTTGTATGCCGTTCTATTTATTTAATTGTGCCACAGGTTTTCCTTTTAAAGCAGACTCTACCAACCATGCAATAAATTTTGAAAAGGGCTCTATATCTTGATTGACACTGGCAGTTTCTAGAGCACTCATATAGTTATCTCTTTCTTCAACAGGAATGACAGTCCAAGGATATCCTCCTGAAGTCAACATTACATTCATAAGAAATCGTCCCATTCGTCCATTACCGTCCATATATGGGTGAGTATATACAAAAACGAAATGTCCCAGAACTGCTCGCACACCAGCATGTTTTTCATTTTCTAATAGCTCAAATAATATAGGCATTACATCCCTTACACCATCTTTGTTTATAGGAGTATGCTTTGACTGCCCGATATAGACTTGATTGTTTCGGTAGCCTGCCAGATCAGATGGTTTTAGTAATCCTACTGTTACACTTGGGCCAAATAATTCTCTATACCAGTCCCCGTGATCTGTATCTGCAATTTGACCAGAATTATTCCCATTTAAAACTTTAGTAATACTCTTTTTGACAGCGTTAAAAGCCAGCCAATAACCACGTGCTGCCATGGCGTCTTTTTGTTTTTTATCATCTTCATTTCCTGTTGTATCCCAATCTCCAGACCGCACGCGTTCAATTAAGTTTGGGGTAACTCTATATTTTTCAATTGATAAAGAGTGATATGCATCTGTTGTATATAGTTCTTCTATTTTCTCTAGAAATGTGTCTTTGTCTTTTGGGATTCCTGGCTCTTTGGGAAAAACATCGATGATAATTCCCCTCATCTCGTGCCACATTAGTTTTATTCGATTAACGTATGGGGACTTTTCCCTTGAGTTGAAATTAACTGGTGTAGTGTCTTTAAAAGGATCATTTTCTCTAATATCATACCCAGCAGACTTCATGGTCTTAATGATGTTATCGGCAATTTTATCCTGTCCAATGTTCCTATAAGCCCCGGCAATCCTTCCGGCAATTTTGGAATGTCCTCCGTCTAAAAGTATCCTCAGTAGCTCGGAAGCATCTTTAACTATCATCAAAGACGTTCGTACGTCAGTGGATTGTTTAGAGAATATTGATGGAGTTGAATGTACAATTGAAGATGCCAGATTTGTTATTCGTAAACCATTCCATTCTTCAATTTCTGCTTTGTCTGGAAGATTGGATTTCATGACAAAAATGGATGTACCAAAAATCAAATCTGTTGGAAGATTATTTCCTTTTGTACTTCTTATTATAAGTTGTTTAGGTACTGAATTGTTGCTTGCATGTATTTGTAATGATTGTTCTGCTGATATGCAGTAGTCATCTCCGTATCGGTCTTGAAGGTAGCGGGAACAAAATTTCCAAAATGAAATATACCATGATGTACTATCCCCTTTTTGTTCATGGTATGGTGCAGAGATATACCAACCTTTTAATACTTCTCGAATGAATCCATTTTCGATAAGCCTTTCTTTGTGAACTCTGGAAAGGCCATTTGCTTTGATGCCAACAATGCCTTTATCTTGAAGAATTTTGAGTTTTTCTAGGGATTCAGCTAATTTTTCTCCAGGTGTTGCCATCTTTTAATGTAGAGTATTTATTGTTTAGTGCCGTGCGATTATTATTAAATAAGGAAGTTCTATATTTATTATTTGACGCTGTGCGATTATTATTGTTTGACGCAAAATAGGCAACTTAATAACCAATTGCAAGATATATTTGCTAAAGAAATGATTTAGAAGGAATTCTTTGCCATTAGCATTCTCTCATTTTTCAAGTTATGGCATACAACGTTTTGTGTATGGTGCGTATCCCGCAGGGTATGCACTATACACCGCCTAAGTTTACAATCCATTAAATTAGAGACTATAACTAAAAGAACGAAAGAGAGGAATAAGACTGTCTTATACACGAGGAATTTAATCCGTCAACATTGAAAGTCCCCTCTCTTTTCTACTATTAATCTGAACAGTTCATTAGGCCGTGCAGAGCCTGTTTTAAGGTTGTTAGATAGCAGTAGATCCGTTCTTCTAAACTTAAGTATTATGGATAAATTTAGTAATTATTATGGGATAGACATATCCAAAGATGTATTTGATGTTATGGATGGGCATGGCAAACATTCTCAATTCACAAATGACCAAACAGGGTTCAAGTCTTTTTTAAAGGAGGTGGATAAAAAAGGGTGTTTTGTAATGGAAGCCACAGGAGTATATCATACACAATTAGCCGATTATTTATTCTCTAAAAAAGTGTTCGCTTCAGTAGTAAATCCACTGGTTATAAAGCGGTTTATTCAGATGAATCTGAGACGGATTAAGACAGACAAAGCAGATGCAGAGATGATTTGTAAATACGCTCAAAGCCATGAGTTGAAAGCCTATAAACCTTCGCCAATTTATGTAAAAGAGAGCCGAATAATTTGTGAAAATGTGGATTTGCTAATTAAGAGTAGGACTATGTTTAAGAATAGGTTACATGCTATGAAACATAAGTCTGAAAAGCACAGAGCTATTTTAATAAGGCCTCTGGAAAAGACTATATCCGAACTAAATAATCAGATTCAAAAATTAGAAAAAGAGCTGAGAAGATTAATAGAAGAAAACGATTCGGATTTATTTTCCAGACTTCAAACCATTCCAGGAATAGGTAAAAGCACAGCGATGTTTATGATCGTTCTTAGTGATGGTTTTAAGAAGTTTGAAAGTGCTAAACAGTTTACCTGCTACATAGGAATGTCTCCAGTAGAAAAACGATCTGGGAGCAGTGTTAGAGGAAGATCGGGAATTAGTAAACAAGGAAATCCTAAACTCAGAAATTTACTATTCATGTGTAGCTTTAATGCATGTAAATCCAACAAAGCTTGCCGAGAACTTTTTGAGAGAATAGTAGCAAAAGGAAAGAGTAAAAAATTGGCATTAATAGCAGTAGCCAATAAACTCATGAAACAAGCGTTTGCAATTGCAAAATCGGGATTAATTTATGATCCTGAGTTCAGAAGTGTGAAACCAAAATTGAATTAAAAAAAGAAACAGAAAAAGTCAGAAATTTTCTAGGATTTTACCACAGTTCAATGTTAGCCTTTCGTTTTTATATTCTATTCTACTTTGGATGGATTAGTTCTAAAGACATACCCAAATAATATTGCAAAAGTAATATATACGACCGTGAGTGAAATAACGATTTCTACATGCATTTGGATTTCCAAAATAATTTTAATCAATGCAAGTGCACCAACTCCAAAATTCATAAAATTTCCAACGGCTATGGGCTTATTGTATATTCCACCAATTGAAGCCCCTTTTGCCATCCAATTTAATATTGCGAATCCTAAGTAAAGTGCACCTAAGAGTTGGAAAGATAGAGTTAGTATCGGGTTTGGAGTAGTTGAAATACTGGAGATGATTTCATTTGGTAGAAACGTTAAAACGGCCCCTAACATGCCTAGAAATACT
>CAJXUO010000166.1 GCA_913061425.1 uncultured Lutibacter sp. | reverse complement strand
ATTTTGCTGCTGCAATTTATAATATTGGAGTGAATTCACATGTAATTATGTATGGAGGCTCATTTAATAGAAAGAAAATAAACCTTGATCAAAAAGCAGCTTTTAACTATCAAGGAACTGGAGCAGTTCAATGGTTGATTGGTTTTCCATTATTGTTAATTCCAATGGGAATTTTTGGATTGATTAATTGGGTGGTTGGCTTTGAAGCGGCAGTTGCAACTTTAGCAGGACTGGGATTGATAGGGATTGCTCTTCATCAAAAAATAATGACTGTGATTACGAATAGATATTTAAATGTAAAATATAAAATGATCGAGGCTTTCAGCCAAGAGAACTAATATAAAAAGATATGATACACACTACTGAACTTACTAAAAAATACGGAGAAACTACAGTTCTAACAATTGATAACCTAGAAATTCCAAAAGGGCAAAGTTTTGGATTGGTAGGAAATAACGGTGCAGGAAAGACAACCTTCTTTAATTTATTATTAGATTTAATTCAGCCTACAACTGGGAAAATAACATCCAGCGACATCCAAGTTAACACAAGTGAGGACTGGAAAACATTTACAGGGTCTTTTATTGATGAAAGTTTTTTAATAGGCTATTTAACACCAGAAGAATACTTCTATTTTGTTGGTGATTTAAGAGGTCAGAATAAGGCTGATGTCGATGCGTTTGTAAAACAATTTGACGAAATTTTTAACGATGAGATTCTTGGTAAAAAGAAGTATTTAAGAGATTTGTCAAAAGGAAATCAGAAAAAGGCAGGAATTGTTGCTGCGCTTATTGGAAATCCAGAAGTTATAATTTTAGACGAACCTTTTGCCAATTTAGATCCAACAACACAGATTCGTTTAAAGCAAATGTTAAAATCATTGGTAGATAATAAAGAAATTACAGTATTAATTTCTAGCCATGATTTAGGACATATTACTGAAGTTTGTGAAAGAATTGTGGTTCTTGAAAAAGGAAATGTTATAAAAGATCTTGAAACTTCTGAAGCTACATTAAAAGAATTAGAGGCGCATTTTGCCCTATAAAACAAGACTTTTCAGTTAAAATGGTGTCTTGAAATCTCTTTTCTTGAATTAATTTGTATTTTTACAGCCCTTTGACAATATAACCAAAGGAATTTAGTTAAAAACTAAACAAATTATTTTAGATTGAAAAAGAGCTTAAATATATATGTAACCTTATTTGTAGCACTTGTCATTGCTGGTTGTTCTACAAAAAAAGATGCTTTTCTAAATCGAAATTTCCAGTCATTAAACACCAAGTTTAATGTGCTCTACAATGGAGATGTTGCTTTTCAAAAGGGATTAGAAGAACTAAACTCAAAATACAAGGACGATTATTGGAAGAGATTACCAATAGAGCCGTTGAAAGTAGAAGAGTTAGCCCTTCCAGGAATGGATGGAGCAAAAGATAATTCTAACGCATCATTTGAAAAATCAGAAGAGAAGGCTGTAAATGCCATACAAAAGCGCTCAATGAACATCAAAGGAAAAGAGCGCAACAATCAAATAGATAATGCATATTTCCTATTAGGAAAATCACGATATTATTCTCAAAGATTTGTTCCAGCACTCGAAGCGTTTAATTATGTTTTACAAAAATATCCAACAGCAGATTTAATTCACGAAACAAGAATCTGGCAAGCAAAAACACATTTGAGATTAAAAAATGAAGATCAAGCGTATACGTCACTTAAATATTTATTAAAAAAACCAGAACTTTTAGAGGAGGTAATTTTAGAAAAAGGGCATACTGCTATGGCGATGGTCTTTACAGAAATGGATAGCCTAGATCAAGTAGTTCACCATTTGAAGAAAGCGGTGCTTACGGATAATGATAGAGAGCAAAAAGCAAGAAATCTTTTTGTTTTAGGTCAAATTTACCGTGAGAGAAATCAAAAGGATTCGTCACAAATTGCTTTTCAGCAGATCATAGAAATGAAAAAGGCTCCTTATAAGTATCAAATTCATTCGCACATAGAAAAAGTAAAAAATGTATCTGATGAAACGGATACAAGTCTGTTAATAGAAACTTTAGGGAAGCTAATAAAAGATAGAGAGAATAGACCTTATTTAGATGAATTGCATTATCAAACCGGAATAGTTGAGAAAAGACTAGAAAGGATAGATGTCGCAAAAGAACATTTTGAAAAATCTGTTCATGCAAAAAGCGCTAAGAAATTTCAACAAGGACTTTCTTATGAGCAGTTAGGTAATATTTATTTTGATAGAGCAGAGTTTGTTTCGGCAGGCGCTTACTATGACAGTGTTATTGATTTCTCAAAATTAGATAATTCAAAGCGAATTAGACGCTTAAAGAGAAAACGTGCAAATTTAGATGAAGTAATAGTACACGAACAAATAAGACACAAAACGGATAGTATTTTGAATCTGGTTGCGATGACTTTAACTGAACAAGAGGCCTTTTTTCAAGACCATATAAATACATTAAAAGAAGTTGACGAAAAAGCAAGGCAAGATGAAATTAATTCAGGTTTTGGAGGTTTTAATGACACTCAAAATCTAACTGCTGGAAATGGGAAGTGGTATTTTTATAACACGCAAGTAGTGGGATTTGGTGAACAAGAATTCAAACGTGTTTGGGGAAATAGACCTTTAGAAGATAATTGGAGATTGTCCGACAAAACAATTGTGAGAAATGAAGATACTGATGAAGTTGAAGTTCTTGATGTAATTGAGGAGTCTGAAAAATATAATTTAGAGTCTTATATTACTAGAATTCCGACGGATGAAAATGTTATAGATAGTTTAAAAACTCTAAGAAACAACTCTTATTATAATCTTGGACTTACCTATAAAGAACAATTTAAAGAAAATGAAATTGCGGCGAGTAGATTTGAAAACCTACTAACGTTTTCTCCTTCTGATAAAATGATTTTACCGACTAAATACCATTTGTTTAAAATCTATTCTGAGATAGACGCTTTAAAGGCAAACAAGTATAAAGCCGATATCACATCAAATTATTCTGATTCAAAATATTCTAAACTTATTTTAAACCCTCAATTAGTTATTGCAGCTGCAGATGATGAGAATTCTCCTGAAAAAATTTACGAAGCTGTATATTGTGATTTTGAAGAAGAAAAGTTTGAAGAAGTGATTACAAAATCTGAAAAGGCAATAAAAATATACGATGATTTGCCAATTTTGCCTAAGTTTGAATTATTAAGAGCGTATGCAATTGGTAAAAAAAGCGGAGTGGAAGCATTTAAAACAGCCTTGGAATTTGTAAAATTAAATTATGCGAATACTGAAGAAGGTAGAAAAGCAGCAGAAGTCATAGAAGCAATTAGCACATTAGATTAACGAACCGTAAATTCTCATATTATTATGTTTACTGACAAAAAAAACAATCAAAATCAAGATTTAGAGAGAAATATCATCTCTAAAAACACTTCAATTTCTGGAGATATACATTCAGAAGGAGATTTTAGAATTGACGGACTTGTAGAGGGTACAATTACAACTTCAGGAAGAGTGGTTATAGGCTCAGAAGGAACCGTTAAAGGAACTGTAGAATGTTTAAACGCCGATATTGAAGGTGCTTTTTTCGGAAAATTAATTGTAAACGAATTACTTTCATTAAAATCTACAGCAAAAATTAATGGAGAAGTATTTGTTAATAAACTTTCAGTTGAGCCAAATGCAACATTTAATGCAACATGTTCAATGAAAAGTGGTGTTAAAGAATTAAACACTAATGAAAGAAAAGAAGCAGGGAAAACCGCTTAATAAGTACGCTAAATTTTCAGGATTAGCATTCCAAATGTTTGCTATAATTGGTCTAGGAACTTACCTAGGCGTTAAACTTGATGAAAAATATCCAAACAAAAAAAACCTCTTTACACTAGGGTTTTTATTAGGTTCGGTACTCTTATCTATTTTTCATGTGATACGGCAAATAATTTCTGCTTCAAAAGACAAATAATATGAATTCAATTTTAAAAAAAAGACAGTTAAATTTTTTAATGCAACTTGTTGTGTTTAGTTTAATATTATATGGAATTCACAGTTATTTAAATTATCACTTTGTACAAAATACAATAACTTTTTTTCCACTTTGGCATATTTATTTATTTCAGATAGTTACAATTGTAATAGTTTATTCATTAATTAATTATAGAGATTCTATTGGTAAATCTGAACTGTTCAATACATTTATTTTAGGGATGCTATTAAAAATGATATTAGCAATGGTGTTTTTATTACCTTGGATTTTATCTAAACCTGAAAACAAGGGAGTTGACCTTGCAAACTTCTTTATTCCATATTTTTTATTTTTAGCTTTTGAAGTCTATTCCGTGACGAGCTTTCTTCAAACAAAGAACCAATAATACCTTAATCTAAGGCTTTAAATAATCCTTAAATTTTAATTTGCCATTTCATATAATGTGTG
>CAJXUO010000165.1 GCA_913061425.1 uncultured Lutibacter sp. | reverse complement strand
CAATGTTCACTATAGTTGGAGCTGGTTATATTTCAATTTTTATAGTAATTATAGCTTCTCTTTTAGGTACTTTTTTATATGGATTATTGAAGGGGAAATTGCCACATTAAAGTGGTTAGAAGCGTTGGAAAATTGTGTTTTAAAAAAAGACTGTGTAATAGAATTAATTATTAATGTCAGTATTCATCATTACTTATAAATTACTTTTATCTCAATGATTGTATCTTTATCTAAATTAAAATTTGCATTTTTAAAATTTGGACGATTGCTTAATCCAAAATCATCATAATTCGAAAATCCTACACATTCATCTGGTAGTAGCGACATGAACTTTGTATCAATTTTTCCATTGTTGTTTTCATCATGTAAAATTGTTACAGCATAAATCCCTTTTGGTAAATTATTAAATGTATTTTCTGCTTTTTTATTAACAATAGTTGTGTGTTTTTTTCTGAAATATTTTTTAATTTGGTATAGAACCATCTTTATTGTATAAAGCAAATACCATAGTGCCTTCCGAGTTTTTTAAATCTTCTGTTTTTATTGTTAATGCATAAGAATCTGTGTTAATATTGCTTATTACTGTATAAAACACTAATATACTTAAAATGACTAATTTTTCCATAATAATTTATTAAATTTAACTAAGGTTACACGTGAAAAAGTTAATAACAACAAATGATACTATAACATTAATACTGCTGATACTGTTTCTAATTTGTCTTTTTATAACTCCAAACCGCCAATCCATTCATAACAATTGCATACAGCGACGTTTTAATCAATAGAGGAAGAATATCTATAAATCCAGAACCTTTTAACATCACCATACGCATCACTTCAACATAGTACTTTATCGGGTTGAATTCTGCAACTATTTGAGCCCATTTTGGCATACTTTCAATTGGCGTAAACAATCCACTCATTAAAATAAAAATGACTACAAAAAACCAAGCAATAAACATAGCTTGCTGTTGTGTATCGGTAAAATTTGAAATGAATAAACCGATACCTAAAATCACTAATATATATATGGAAGTGTATAAATACATGAGTGTTAAACTACCAAGCATAGGTACATTAAAAATTATTCTTGCTAATATTAAACCAACCGTTAATAAACCCATTCCAATAACCCAAAACGGAAAAAGTTTCCCAATAATAAATTGACTTTTCTTAATTGGTGTCACGTTTATTTGCTCCAATGTTCCTATTTCTTTTTCGCGAACAATATTCATTCCTGAAAGAAATAGTGTAATCATAGAAACTAATAATACCAGAATACCCGGAACCATAAAAGTTTTATAGTTTAAGGTTTCGTTATACCAAAATAGCGGAATGGTTTCAATATTTATTGGCTGTATTTGTTGGTCTGAAACTTGTAATAAATCTACTTTTAATTGTTGATTAAAGTTTTGTACTATCTGCGTTATATATACATTTTCAACTCCTGCAGCTGCACCATCAATCGCATTAATAGTAACACCTAAATCAATATGTTTTTCTTTTTGTAAATCGCGTGCAAAGTATCGTGGAATCTCTAGAACAACGTCAATTTCATCTTTCAACATTGCTGAACTTGCCATTTTTTCTGAAGGAAAATCTGTTAAGACATCAAAATAAGTAGAAGCATTAAATTTTTCAACCAATGCTCTTGATGTTGATGAATGGTCGTTATCAATATATCCGAATTTGATATTCTTCACTTCAAAAGTAGCTGCATTTGATAAAATAACTAACTGCAATAAAGGCAAAACAAAAATTATAGGAAGCATCCCTTTATTTCTAAAGATTTGCTTAAACTCTTTTTGTATGATGTATAGGATTGTTTTCATTACTCTAATCTAATTTTATACTTCTTAACACTTAATGCAATAAAAAACACAGTCATTCCCAATAAAATAAAGGTTTCTTTCCATATAAACTGTAGACCTACACCTTTAAGCATAATGGCCTTCACAATAATGATATACCATTTAGCAGGAATAATATGACTAATGATTTGTAATGGTTCTGGCATACTTGAAATAGGGAAAATAAAACCAGAAAGTAAAATCACAGGAAGCATCAATCCCATTAAAGAAATCATCATAGCAGTTTGTTGCGTTGCTGAAATAGTTGAAATTAAAATGCCTAATGCCAAAGCTGAAATGATAAATAATACACTTTCTAAACTTAATAAAAACAAGCTGCCTTGTACTGGCATATTAAAAATAAAAATACTCAACATCACAATAACTACTGCATTGATTATTGATAGAAATATATATGGAAATACTTTTCCTATAATCACCTGAAATGGTTTTATTGGAGATACCAAAAGTATTTCCATAGTACCTAATTCTTTTTCTCTGGTTATAGAAATAGAAGTCATCATTGCAGAAACCAACATTAAAATAATGGTCATTACACCTGGAACAAACATATAAACACTTTTTAATTCTGGATTATAAACCATGCGTGTTTCAGGAACTATTTGATAAGTAAAAGTGATGTTCTTGTTCAATTCCTTTTGATACTTCTGAAGAATCGCATTTACATAATTACTTATAGTATTTGCGGTATTTGGGTCTGTAGCATCTGTAATAATTTGAACAGTAGCTTCGTGGTCTTTAATAAGGGTTTTACTGAAATCTTTTTCAAAATTCAAAACCGCTTTAACGTGTCCTTTTTTAAATACGGAAACAATATCTGCTTCACGAGTTATCATTTGTTTTATCGTGAAGTATTTTGATGCTGAAATTTTATTTATAATTTCTTTTGTGGTTGTATCTTTCGAATGGTCTAAAATTGCTATATCAACATTATTAATTTCATTAGTAATTGCGAAACCAAACAACAAAATTTGTGCAATTGGCATACCGAAGAGAATAAACAACGAACGTCTATCTCTAAAGATATGGTAAAATTCTTTTTTTATGAAGCCTATAAATCGTTTCATCCTCTTGCTAGTTTTAAAAACACATCGTTCATATTTACTACCTCAAACTGTTCTTTCAATTTTTTTGGAGTATCTAAAGCTTCAATTCTCCCGTTCACCATAATGGAAACACGATCACAATACTCAGCTTCATCCATGTAATGCGTGGTTACAAAAACGGTTGTGCCTTGGTTGGCTGCTTTGTAAATCATTTCCCAAAACTGACGTCTAGTAATTGGATCTACACCTCCTGTTGGTTCGTCTAAAAACACAATTTTAGGGTCGTGAATTAAGGACACCGAAAAAGATAGTTTTTGTTTCCAACCTAATGGTAAAGCACCAACTAATTTGTTTTCCACTTCCTCTAGTCCTAATTCTTCAATTAAAGCATTCGATTTTTCTTTGATTCGTTTTCTTGACAAACCGTAAATGCCGCCAAAAAATGTAATGTTTTCTTTAACTGTTAAATCGTCATACAGCGCAAATTTCTGGCTCATATAGCCAATATTCTTCTTGATATCTTCTGCATGTGTAAACACATCAAAACCTGCTACTGTTGCCTTACCACCTGTTGGTTTAGAAATGCCAATTAACATTTTCATTGCTGTGGTTTTTCCTGCTCCATTTGCTCCTAAAAAACCGAATATTTCGCCTTTTTTAACCTCAAAAGTAATGGCATTTACAGCTGCAAAATCTCCAAACATTTTGGTTAATCCTTCTACTTGTATGACTTTGTTGTTATTCATTATTTTGCTAATTCCATAAAGGTATCTTCAATGGTGGCTTCTGTTAATTCAATTTCAATGTTGAATAAATTTTTTGATTCTAAATGCACCTTTAATTCTTCTGGGTTAAAATTTATTCTGCTGTCTGTATAATGTACAAACTCACCAAAAGGGTAGACGCTATGGTTATATTTATAGTCCTTTAAACTATTAATAAGCTGATACATATTACTTGCTCGTACATTATAGATTTGCTTTGGAAAGTGTTTCACAACCGCTTCAGGTGTATCAATCCGTAAAATATTGCCATCTTGAATCAATGCAATTCTGTCACACAAAGCAGCTTCATCCATATAAGGTGTGGATACTAATATGGTAATTCCTTTTTGCTGCAAACGTTTTAGCATTTCCCAAAATTCTTTTCTTGATACTGGGTCAACTCCTGTTGTTGGCTCATCTAAAAACAGCACTTTTGGTTTGTGGATTAATGCACAACACAAAGCGAGTTTTTGTTTCATTCCACCAGACAATTTTCCTGCTCTACGATTTTTAAAAGGTTCTATCTGCACGTAAATCTCTTTTATTAAATCGTAATTTTCTTCGATGGTTGTTCCGAAAATCGTTGCAAAAAAATTCAGATTTTCTTCTACCGTTAAATCTTGATACAATGAGAATTTACCAGGCATGTAACCCACATTATTTCTAATTTTTTTATAATCTGTAACCACATCAAAACCTGCAACTGTAGCATTGCCTTGATTCTGTCTCTTATACACATCTCCGAGCCCACGAGACCTCTCTACATCTC
>CAJXUO010000164.1 GCA_913061425.1 uncultured Lutibacter sp. | reverse complement strand
AGAGGTCTCGTGGGCTCGGAGATGTGTATAAGAGACAGGTCCCTTGACTGTTGTTTGTTAAGATATTCGCAAAGGGTAAAACCTCATTCGTTTGTTCATCTATCAAAACACCAGAAATATGTTGTTGTGAAAATGCTAATAAAGGTAAGAATACAAATAGAAGTACTAATTTTTTCATATAGAATATTTGCTTTAAGACGACAAGTAACGGATTTTTTATTTTTAAGAAATGTTTAACTACACTTTCATAATGTCAACTTCTTTTTTGGCATACATATCTTCGATAGTAGCGATAAATTTATTAGTCAAATCTTGAACTTTTGATTCAGCATTTTTCTTCATATCGTCAGAAATGTCAACCTTTTTTATTTCGTTGTTAGCATCTTTACGAGCATTTCGAACACTAACTTTATCATGTTCTGCTTCCGCTTTCGCTTGTTTTGCTAATTGAGTTCTTCTTTCTTCTGTTAATGGCGGAACATTGATGATAATCATTTCCCCATTATTCATAGGATTAAACCCCAGATTAGCATTCATAATACCTCTTTCGATTTCTTGTAACATTGCTTTTTCCCAAGGTTGAACAGAAATAGTACGTGCATCTGGAGTATTTACGTTTGCTACTTGAGATAGAGGCGTTTTAGAACCATAATAATCAACAGAAACACCAGCTAACATAGATGGAGTTGCTTTTCCTGCTCTAATATTTCTTAATTCTTTTTCTAAATGCAAAACGGCATTGTCCATTTGTTCTTTAGCAGTGTCTATAATAAAATCAATTTCTTCGTTCATTTCGGTAATATTTTAATTCTGATATATTAATTAACAACAATTGTTCCTATTTTCTCTCCAGAAACTACTTTTAATAGATTTCCACGTGTATTCATATCAAAAACAATAATTGGCAATTTGTTTTCTTGACTCAATGTAAATGCGGTTGAGTCCATTATTTTTAATTTTTTTGTAATAACATCATCAAATGTAATGGTATCAAATTTTATTGCGTCTTTATTTTTTTCTGGATCAGAATCATAAACGCCATCTACTCTTGTGCCTTTTAAAATCACTTCGGCATTTACTTCTATAGCTCTAAGAACAGCTGCAGAATCGGTAGTAAAAAATGGGTTTCCAGTTCCAGAACCAAAAATAACGACACGTCCTTTTTCTAAATGACGTACTGCTTTACGTTTAATATAAGGTTCTGCAATAGCCTCTATTTTTATGGCTGTTTGTAGCCTTGTTGGCACATCTGTATCCTCAAGAGCGCTTTGTAGCGCTAAGCCGTTTATTACAGTTGCTAGCATTCCCATATAGTCAGCCTGAACTCGATCCATACCGTTACTTGCTCCAGCAACTCCTCTAAAAATATTTCCGCCGCCAATTACAACAGCAACTTCAGTACCTTTATTAACAATTTCTTTAATGTCTTCAGCATATTCTGCTAATCTTTTTGGATCAATTCCGTAGTTGCGTTCGCCCATTAAAGCTTCACCACTCAATTTTAGAAGTATTCGTTTATAACTCATAGTTTATTTGAAAGTTATGCAAATATAATAAATAGGAATCACGATTTTAAAAATTGTTGTTGTAATATTATCAACCGTATTGATTTAAAACAAAAAAAGTCCTGATTTGCATCAGGACTTTTTATATTATTTAGAACTAAAATTACCCTAAAGCAACTCTAGAAAAAGTAGCGACAGATACATCTCCATAAGAGTTTACGTAGTCTGCAACGCTTTTCTTTTCGTCTTTAATAAAGTTTTGATCTAACAAACATTGTTCTTGATCTAACGTAGTATTATCAGAAATAAATCTTTCTAATTTACCTGGAAGAATTCTATCCCAAATTTGTTCTGGTTTACCTTCTGCTTTCAATTCTGCTTTAGCAGCATCTTCAGCTTGTGTAATAACATCAGCAGTTAATTGAGCCATAGAAATGTACTGAGGAACATTTTTTAGAGTTTTCCCTAATCTACCTAACTCAATATTTTCTTTTTCAATTACAGCAATTCTAGCTTCAGTTTCAGAAGCAACAAATGCTGGATCAAAATCTTTGTAAGATAATGTAGTTGCACCCATAGATGCAGCTTGCATAGCAAGGTCTTTAGTTAATACGTCTGCTTTGTCAACAGCACTAGATAATCCTACGATTGCAGCAATTTTATTACCGTGTACATAAGAACCTACAAAAGGAGCTTGTACTTTTTCAAAAGCAGTAATGTCTAATTTTTCACCGATAACTCCAGTTTGCTCAATTAATTTTTCAGCAACTGTCATTCCTCCGAAATCAGCAGCTAAGAAATCTTCTTTTGAATCAAAATTCATTGCTATATCTGCAAATTGATTTGCTAAAGCAACAAAACTATCATTTTTACCAACAAAGTCAGTTTCACAAGCTAAAACGATTGCAACACCTTCAGTATTAGTATCATTTATTTTTGCAATTGCAACTCCTTCAGTTGATTCTCTATCTGCTCTTTTAGCAGCAATTTTCTGTCCTTTTTTACGAAGAACTTCAATTGCTTTGTCAAAATCACATTCTGCTTCAACTAAAGCATTTTTGCAATCCATCATTCCAGCGCCTGTTATAGCACGTAATTTCTTTACATCTGCAGCAGTAATATTTGCCATTTTTTTATTCTTTATTTTGTTATAACTATCTCTTATAAATTTATAAGAGATAGTTTGATAATTGTTTTAATTAAGCAGTAGCTTCTTTCTTAGCAACAACCTCTTTTTCTTTACTAGCTTTTCTGTTAGCTAATCCTTCAATGATAGATTCAGAAACATATGATAAAATTTTATCAATAGATTTTGAAGCATCATCATTTGAAGGTATTACAAAATCAACTGGTTTAGGGTTTGAGTTTGTATCTACCATTGCAAAAATTGGAATATTTAATTTTTGAGCTTCAGTAATAGCAATGTGCTCTTTTTTGATATCAACTACAAAGATTGCTCCAGGTAAACGAGTCATTTCAGTAATAGAACCTAAATTCTTTTCTAATTTTGCACGTTGACGGTTAATCTGTAATTTTTCTCTTTTAGAAAGTGCATCAAAAGATCCATCTAGTTTCATTCTATCAATAAGAGACATTTTCTTAACAGCTTTTCTGATAGTAATAAAGTTTGTCAACATTCCTCCAGGCCATCTTTCAGTAATGAAAGGCATGTTTACACTCGCAGCTTTTTCAGCAACGATATCTTTCGCTTGCTTTTTAGTTGCAACAAATAAGATTTTTCTTCCAGAAGCAGCAATTTTACCTAAAGCTTTTGCAGCTTCTTCCATTTTTGCAGCTGTTTTGTACAAGTCAATAATGTGTACTCCATTACGTTCTGTATAAATATACGGAGCCATATTTGGATCCCATTTTCTTGTTAAGTGTCCAAAGTGTACACCTGCGTCTAATAATTCTTTAATATCGATGTTTGCCATTTTTATTTTAGTTTACTTTCGTTGTGGTAGCAATAATTAAGTAGCGATTTATCTATCAGTCTTAATTATTTAGATGCTAAACATTAACAACATTTGAAATTTATTTTTAATTAAGTTTGTGTAAAGATTAACGTTTAGAGAATTGGAATTTCTTACGTGCTTTCTTTTGACCAAATTTCTTACGTTCAACCATTCTTGGATCTCTTGTAAGTAATCCTTCTGGTTTTAAAATCGTACGATTTTCTGGGTCTAATTCACATAAAGCTCTAGAGATTCCTAAACGAATAGCTTCTGCTTGTCCAGTAATTCCTCCTCCAAAAACACTTACTTTAATGTCAAATGTTTTTTCGTTATCAGTTAACATTAAAGGTTGATTTACTTTATACTGTAAAGTTGATGTAGTAAAGTATTCCTTAACGTCTTTATAATTGCTATTTTTTCTATTCTTAATAACAATATTTCCTTTTCCTTCAGAAAGATAAACACGCGCTACAGCGGTTTTTCTTCTACCTATTTTGTGTATAATTTCCATTATTATCTAAGATCGTTAAGGTTAAATGTTTTCGGCTTTTGTGCATCTTGATTGTGTTCTGCACCAGCGTATACATATAAATTTTTGTACAATGCGCTACCTAATTTGTTTTTTGGTAACATTCCTTTTACTGCTTTTTCAACAAGACGTGCTGGATCTTTTCCAAACATTTCTGTTGCAGTTAGTGATCTTTGACCTCCTGGATAACCTGTGTGACGGATATAAGATTTATCTGTCCATTTTTTTCCAGTTAACTGAATTTTTTCAGCATTAATAACAATTACATTGTCACCACAATCTACGTGAGGGGTGAAATTAGGCTTGTATTTACCTCTAACTAGCATCGCTACTTTAGAAGCAAAACGACCCAATGTTTGTCCGTCCGCATCAACAACCAACCACTCCTTGTTTACGGTAGCCTTGTTTGCCGATACTGTTTTGTAACTTAATGTGTTCATACACTTTAGTTTTTGTCTAATTAATAATTTGT
>CAJXUO010000163.1 GCA_913061425.1 uncultured Lutibacter sp. | reverse complement strand
GTATTAGAAGTAATCGTTTCAATTTCTTTTTTAGCTTCTTCTATACCTTTAATAATTGCAGGCTTAAAGTGCTCATTTTTTATTTTCGAGAAAGGAACTGTTGTGAATTGGGTGTTGAATTTTTTTAAAAGGAGATTCATATAATTAGAGAGTAATTGAAATTTTATATAAAGCCTTGAGAATATTAATTTTCAAGGTTTTATTTTTTTAATTCATCAGAGGCTTTATTTACTTTTATCTTAAGCCCTTCTTTATAAATCAGAATTTTATCAAGTACACATTTGTCCGAACATCCAATTATTTGAGCTGCTAAGATTCCGGCATTTGTTGCTCCATCTAAAGCAACAGTCGCTACAGGAACTCCTGAAGGCATTTGTAATATAGATAAAATAGAATCCCAACCATCAATTGAATTTCTAGATTTTACAGGGACTCCAATAACAGGTAGTGGACTCATTGAAGCAACCATTCCAGGCAAATGTGCTGCGCCTCCAGCGCCAGCAATAATCACTTTAATTCCTCTGTTATGAGCATTTTTAGAATAATCAAATAATTTTTCTGGTGTTCTGTGCGCTGAGACGATATCTACTTCAGTTTCTATATCAAAACTCTGTAAAATGTCTATTGCTCCTTGCATAACTGGAAGATCAGAATTACTTCCCATAATGATTCCTACTTGTGCCATAATTGTTTTATTTACTTATAACTCTAATTGTTTTCTTTACTTTCTCAGCAATTTCTCTTGCCTTATTGATGTCTTCGTTTACAATAGTTACATGTCCCATTTTACGGAAAGGTCTTGTTTGTTTTTTTCCGTAAATATGAGGTGTAACACCATCAATTTTTAATATTTCTTCAATATTTTCATAAACAACATCTCCTTGAAAACCTTCTTCTCCAACCAAATTTACCATAATTCCTGCAACTTTACTTTCAGTATTTCCTAAGGGTAAATTTAATACGCTTCTTAAATGTTGCTCAAATTGACTTGTGTAAGACGCTTCAATGCTGTGATGACCACTGTTATGAGTTCTTGGAGCAACTTCATTAACAATAATTTCATCATCTGTAGTTTGAAACAATTCAACAGCTAGTAATCCGACATGCTGAAAAGAATTTGCAACTTTTAGGGCTACTTTCTGAGCCTTTTGAGAAATTTCTTCTTTGATTCTTGCAGGACATATAACATATTCTACTTGATTTGCTTCTGGATGAAACTCCATTTCAACAACTGGATATGTTTTAATTTCTCCATTTGAATTTCTCGCTACAATAACAGCTAATTCGTTTTTAAACGGAATCAATTCTTCGGTAATACATTCTGTATTAGGTAAATTTAAAAAGTCTTTTTCAGATCTTAAAATTTTCACACCATTTCCATCGTATCCAAACTGTGTAGATTTCCAAACAACAGGAAATTCGATTTTAGAGATGTCTATATCAGAAGTTTTTGCGAATCTTTTAAATTTTGCAGTAGGAATGTTATGATCAATAAAAAATTGCTTTTGCACTCCCTTATTTTGAATTATTTTTAGAGTCTTAGAAGATGGGAATACTTTAACGCCTTCTTTTTCTAATGCTTCTAAAGCAGAAACATTTACGTGTTCAATTTCAATGGTAAGTAAGTCAACCTTCTTACCGAAATTATAAACATCATCATAATTCATTAAGTCTCCTAAATGAAACTCATTACAAATTTGAGCACAAGGAGCAAGAATAGAATTATCAAGAATTACAGTATAAATGTCGTATTTCTGAGTTTCGGACAGCAACATTTTTCCTAGTTGGCCACCACCAAGAACACCTAATTTAAAATCGGAAGAAAAATAATTTTTCACTTAAAAAATTCTTTCGTACAAAAGTAACAATACGAAATGAAAATCAACTAAAAATTAATAATATTTAATGTTCCACTGCCAACTTCAACAACTCTAAATTCACATACAGACTTTGAGGCTTCAGAATTTAATGGTGAGCCGTCTAAAATGCTATATTCTGCATCGTCGCAAGGGCAAACAAGTCTTGTGTCATTTTGAACGATCATTTTATTATTGCAATCAAGATTCGGACATTCGCGACTAAATGCTCGAAAAGAA
The DNA here is from genome assembly GCA_913061425.1 of uncultured Lutibacter sp. Taxonomy (GTDB): domain Bacteria; phylum Bacteroidota; class Bacteroidia; order Flavobacteriales; family Flavobacteriaceae; genus Urechidicola. The sequence continues at coordinate 2,378 of CAJXUO010000163.1, read as the reverse complement.
TTATTAAAATTATATAAAACAGTTCCTTTAGTTCCGCCATTAGCATAATTCCAGCCTGCAGGAACAAGTAAGTTGTTGAATTCTGGATTTGCCAAGTTAATTGTCTGATTGCCTATAATATCACAAAATTGACTATTGCCATCACTTTCGCAATTCAAAAAGAGAATAAAAGAGAATAAAAGAAGATTTTTTTTCATTAATTATAGTTAAGGTACTTTTAAAACGATTGCAATTTACAAATATTTTGTACATTTGTTATATATCTCATTCTGTATGGCAGTATTGAGATTTTTTGTTTAATAAAATGATGAGTTATGAGTGATATTTCATATTACACGCCTGAAGGATTTCAGAAACTAAAAGAAGAGTTAGAGCATTTAGAAACGGTAGATCGTCCTAGAGTTACTCAAGATATTGCGGATGCCCGTGATAAAGGAGATTTAAGTGAGAATGCTGAGTACCATGCTGCAAAGGAGGAGCAGTCTCATTTAGAATTTAAAATCGCAAAAATGAAAAACGTTTTTTCTAATGCAAGAATTTTAGATGATTCACAATTAGATACTTCTAAAGTATTGGTTTTATCTAAAGTAAAAATTAGAAATACAACTAATAAAATGGAGTTTTCATATACGTTGGTTGCTGATTCTGAATCAGATATAAAATCAGGAAAACTATCTGTAAATTCTCCAATAGGTAAAGGTTTACTTGGTAAATCAGTTGGTGATGTTGCGGAAATTCAAGTTCCAAATGGAATTATGACTTTTGAAATAATAGAGATTTCTAGATAATATGGCTTCAATTTTTACTAAGATAATAAATAGAGAAATTCCAGGATATATAGTTGCCGAGAATGATGATTTCATTGCGTTTTTAGATGTAAATCCAAATGCAAAAGGACACACACTATGTGTGCCGAAAAAAGAGGTGAATAAACTTTTTGACCTTGATGAAGCAACATATAATGACTTGATGCAATTTTCTAGAAAAGTAGCGGTTGCTCTTGAAAAATCAATTCCTTGTAAGCGAATTGGAATGTCAGTAATTGGATTAGAAGTACCTCATGTACATGTGCATTTGATTCCTTTGAACACAATGGCTGATATACAGTTTCAACAAAAAGTTTCTTTAACAAAAGAAGAGTTTGAGCAATTAGCAAAATCCATTTCTGCTAATTTATAATTTCTTCAAACTAACACAGAAAGTAGTTCCTTTTCCTAATTCCGATTTTTGCACAAATATTTTTCCGTTATGGGAATCCTTAATAATTCTTTTAGAAAGTGATAGACCAAGTCCCCAACCTCTTCTTTTGGTTGTAAATCCTGGAGAAAATATTTTTTGACGTATATTTTTAGGAATTCCTTTACCGTTATCAGAAACTAAGACATTTATACTCTTAGCGTTTTCATTAATGTCAATATGAATTTCGCCTTTTCCTTTCATAGAGTCTATAGCGTTTTTAACAAGGTTTTCAATAACCCAACCATACAATTGTAGATTCAGATTTGTAAAAATTTCAGTGTGTTTACTTTCAAAAGTAAATTTTACTTGCTTAGAACTTCTAGACTGTAAATATTCAAATGCTTTTTTTGTTTCTACAACTATATTCTGCTTTGTTAATTCAGGAATAGATCCAATTTTTGAAAAACGCTCCGCAATTACATTCAATCGATTGACATCTTTTTCAATTTCAGGAACAATACTTTCATCAATATTTTCTTCTCGTAATAATTCTATCCATCCTAGAAGTGAAGAAAGAGGCGTTCCTATTTGATGTGCTGTCTCTTTTGCCATTCCTGTCCATAATCGATTTTGTTCAGCAACTTTAGAAGATTTGAAAAACAAATAAATAACACTTGTAAAAAGCAGCAAAATCAATATAAAGGCAATTGGATAGTATTTTAATTTGTTTAGTAAGTCAGAATTTCGATAATAAATAATTTGTTGCACATCAGTATCTATCGTTTTATAACTCACATCAATAGGTGAATTCTGATTTCTCATCAGTTTTAATTGATTTTCTAAATACTTTTGATCATTTTTACTTAGTGCATTAAAGGTTTTGGTGTCATCAACATTTAGTTTGCTCCAACTATTAATTGCGCCTTCACTATCAGTAATAATCATAGGAATAGTTTTATTACTTTCCATAATTATATAGCGTTCTAATTCAATATCGGCATCTAAATCTGTGTTTTTTGCGAATCGTTCGTAGGCCTTTCCTAAGGTTTCCATTTTTTGACGCTCTTCTTCTTTAAATTTCTGAAAAAAGGTATAGGTATTCCAGAGAATAAGAGTAACAACGATGAAGGATGCAGCGATGGCTATCCAACGTAAAACCTGAGAATTTTTAAAAGTAGTCATTTAGACAAATATAAAAT
>CAJXUO010000162.1 GCA_913061425.1 uncultured Lutibacter sp. | reverse complement strand
CATGTAGATATGGATGCATTTTATGCGTCTGTAGAGCAAATGGATAGTCCTGAATTACTTGGAAAACCAGTTGCAGTTGGTGGAGAAGGCGATCGAGGCGTTGTCTCTGCAGCGAGTTATGAAGCGCGAAAATTCGGAGTTCGCTCTGCAATGAGTGGCGTTATTGCGCGAAAAAATTGTCCGCATTTGATTTTTGTTCCTCCAAGATTTAGTCGACATAAAGAAATATCTAAACAGATTCGTGCTATTTTTCATGAGTATACAGATTTGGTTGAGTCACTTTCTTTAGATGAGGCGTATCTTGATATTACAGTCAATAAAAAAGGAAACCCTTCTGCGACTTTGGTGGCCGAAGAAATTCGGCAGGAAATATATAAGCGTGTCGGATTAAGAGCTTCTGCAGGAATATCTTATAATAAATTTATTGCAAAAGTTGCGTCGGATATTAATAAACCAAATGGTCAAAAAACGATTCCTCCTGAAGAGGCAATTAAATTTTTAGAACAATTGGATATCAAAAAGTTTTATGGTGTTGGTAAGGTTACCGCTACAAAAATGTATAATCTTGGTATTTTCAATGGAAAAAATTTAAAAGAGAAATCTGTTGAATTTTTAACTAAAAAGTTTGGAAAATCTGGAGGACATTATTATAATATTGTGCGCGGAATTCATAACGCAAAAGTAAATCCGAATCATACGCCAAAATCAGTTGCAGCAGAACATACGTTTCCAATCAATTTAACTTCAGAAGTTTATATGATGGAAAGATTGGATATAATTGCTGACGAATTAGAACGACGCCTTAAAAAATCAAAATTAGCCTAAAAAACAGTAACTTTAAAAATTAAATACAGCGATTTTACACAGCAGACAAGAAGTAAAACATTGACATATTTCATAAAAGAAAAAGCGATACTTCTTGAAACAGTTAGAGAGTTGTTATATCAAGAAAGGATGAAAGATTCCGTACGCCTTTTAGGGATTTCAGTAACCAACTTGAATGTGAATACGAAGAAAAAAGAAAAAGTGATAGATGTACAGTTAAAACTAGAATTTTAATGATTATAATTGTAATAACAGGCGCTTATGATCGTGAAAAGGGGCTATACAGAGATATCAAATTAGGGTAAATATGAGCACGCAAAAAATAGTGTTTGTTTTGAAAAATAAAATAACAGTATGAATTTTAGTTATTGGGAGTTAAAAAGTTGGTTTTCTAATGTTGATTTTACAATCATTGGAAGCGGAATTGTTGGACTGAATACAGCCATTTATTTACAAGAAAAACACCCTAAAAGTAAGATTCTTGTGCTGGAAAAAGGCTTATTACCAAACGGCGCAAGCACCAAAAATGCTGGATTTGCCTGTTTTGGAAGCCTTTCTGAAATTATAGATGATTTAGAAACGCACTCAGAACAAGAAGTCTATGATTTAGTTGAAAGACGTTGGGAGGGATTACAATTATTGCGTGAGAATTTAGGAGATGCTAACATCGGTTTTAGACAGTATGGAGGATATGAGTTGTTTTCTAATAACAACAATTTGTTTGAGCAATGTTTAGAAAAGAAGGAAGTTGTGAACCAACTTTTAAAACCTATTTTTAAGCAAAATATTTTCTCTGTCTGTGAGAATAAATATGATTTTAAAAAAGTAAAAGACAACTACCTTTTCAACCAATATGAAGGTCAGATTGACACAGGAAAAATGATGACGTCACTAATGCTTCTCGCTCAAAAAAAAGGAATAAAATTCTTAAATAATGTGGAGGTTACTAAAATCTCTGATGATGGAGAAGTCCAGATAAATACTAATTTTTCATTCAAGTCTCATAAAATTTTAATTGCTACGAACGGTTTTGCAAATCAATTTTTAAAAGAGGACTTACAGCCTGCACGAGCGCAAGTTTTAATTACAAAACCTATCGAAAACCTTCAGGTTAAAGGAATATTTCATTTAGAAAAAGGATATTATTATTTTAGAAATATTGACGATAGAATTTTATTTGGAGGTGGAAGAAACCTTGATTTTACAACGGAAGAAACGAGTGAATTTGGGTTGACAACGTTGGTCCAAAATAAATTAGAAGAAATTTTAAAAACCACAATTTTACCAAATAAAGAAGTTGAAATAGAACATCGATGGAGTGGAATTATGGGAGTAGGAAATCAAAAGAAAGCAATTGTAAAACAAGTTTCTGAGAATGTCTATTGCGGAGTTCGATTAGGCGGAATGGGTGTTGCAATTGGAAGCGTCATAGGAAAAGAACTGGCTGAAATCGTATAAAATGAAAAACAATCAACTTAAAGAGGTCTTATATCATTATTGCAAAGAGTTTGTCAATTCTAAGTTGGCAACTATTGAAAAAACAATCAAATCTAATCAGGAAGGTTTAGCGTCAGAAACGAAGAGTTCTGCTGGTGATAAACATGAAACGGGTAGAGCAATGTTGCAACTTGAAATGGAAAAAGCAGGACAACAACTCTATGGAGTTACGGAAATGAAATTGGTATTGGAGCGTATAAATATTCAAGAAATTTCAAGTATTTGTAAAATGGGAAGTATTGTTAAAACGAATACAATAAATTATTTTCTTGCGATTAGCGCAGGTAAAATAGTTGTGGAAAACGAAACCTTTTATGCCACTTCTTCTAAATCTCCTATTGGTCAGCTATTACTTGGAAAGAAAAAAAACGACAAATTAACTTTAAACAATAAAGAATTTCAAATAGAGGAAATACTGTAAGTATTTATTAATTTTACCGTCCAATTACAGAATTAATTTTATTGATATGACAGAAAAAATGACCAAAGAAACTTTTCTAGAAAAGGTTTTTAATTTTGAGAAAAATAAAGAGTGGAAATTTGAAGGAGACACTCCTTGTTTTATAGATTTTTATGCAGATTGGTGTGGACCTTGTAAAACGATTGCGCCACTTTTAGAACAGTTGAGCGAAGAATACGCAGGTAAAATAAAAATCTATAAAGTAGATACAGAGGCAGAGCAAGAGTTGGCTGCTGCATTTGCAATACGAAGTATTCCTTCAATGTTATTTTGCCCTATGGATGGCGAACCTCAAATGGCACAAGGAGCGCTACCTAAAGCAGAATTGGAGCGAATTATCAAAGTTGTATTGGGAGTAGAGAAATAAAGTACTCTTTTTGTTGTTACGCTTATCGCTTTTCTTTTAGCACTTGCTCCGCTATTTTTTATATACGCTGTTCTCAGCTGGCACTTTACTTAAACAGTTCATAATGTCCATTTAGTTTAATAGTAACGACAATATCTTCTTTGGTTTCGTTTCTAAAATACCATCCATGTTTCCCTTCAAAAGGCGAGGTTAGTGTTCCAGCCATATTATTCGAATATGCAAGCGTATAACTCTCATAAAATACATTTTTTGGTGGATTGTATTGTTTTACTTCACCATGAAAATCTATATAAACAATACCCTTATCTGTTGCCCATTCATATTTGATGCTCCCGTATTTAAGGCTTTTAAATTTATATTCGATACCTTTTTCAGAAGGTATGACAACCGTTATAATGTCCTCTCTTTTGCTATACTGAATTTCTGGAGGCGGATTGTCGGCTTCCATAGGCTTAGATATATTTGGAGAAGAACCTAGTTTCTCCATTTTTATTTTCTCAAAATTAAGACTAGAATTAGGGGTGATCTTTTCTATTTGCTTATCTCCTTGATATAATTTAGAAAAACCAAATAGTTCGCCAGTTCCTAAAGGATCTAAACCATATTCCGCAGGTAAAACCGAGGTAATTAGCACAACCACACCAATTACAAATGCAATGATTAGTGATTTTAATAATTGTCCTTTGTTTAAATTAGGTTGATTTTTTGTGGTCATAATATAATCTGTATTAAGAAATAAAGTATCCTGTTAATTGAAAACCAAGCAACAAAAATCCGGATGCCATTAAAAGCATGTTAGTGAGTTTTGAGAATTTGACATAACTACTGTACTGTCGCCAAAATGAAATAATTAAAAGCACAAACCCTAATGCCAAAAATTGACCAATTTCTACACCCAAGTTAAAGCCCAATAAATTAGTAAAAAGCCCTTCTTTATCAAATTCAAATCCTTGTAGTTTAGTTGCAAGCCCAAAGCCATGAAATAATCCGAAAATTAGAACGGCTGCTTTGGTATTGGGCTGTTTTCCAAATATTTTTTTGAATCCGCCCAAATTATCAAAACCTTTATAGACAATAGATAGGCCAATTATAGCATCTATTAGATACGTATTTACATTTATGTCAGCCATAACACCAAATAAAAGAGTAGCACTATGACCAATAGTGAAAAAACTTACATAGGTGATAATTTCTTTGGTTCGATATAAAAAAAAGACAACTCCCACTAAAAAAAGCAAATGATCGTAACCTGTAATCATATGTTTAGCGCCTATATAAAGAAAAGGTCCAAAAGCAACACCTTTGTTTGTTGTTAAAAATGATTGCGTCTCTTCATCTACACCATGTGCATAGGCAGAAACAGAAATAAGACAGCATATTATGAGTGT
>CAJXUO010000161.1 GCA_913061425.1 uncultured Lutibacter sp. | reverse complement strand
GTCAGATGTGTATAAGAGACAGGTTTTTAACAATTCACCTATTAATTGTATTGATAATTAACAAGTTTTTATAAAAAAAATACTCCACAGAAATTATGGGTATGCAAATGAAATTGTTTGATTTTTACAATGTGAAAGTCCTTATTAATAGATGAATTATATTGACTTAATGTTGTTAGAGGAGTGGGTATAACAATAAAAGCCAAAACTTGATGTTTTGGCTTTTATAATTTATAATATTTTAGTAGAAATAGGATAAATCTTGGTTCCAACGTAATACTTAACATAAAACAATTGAATAATTTTTTTTGAAGTTGAAACCCTAATACTCAAAAATTTTTGATTTGTATGCGGGAACAAGTTCAATGCAAACATACGACCTATATTTAATTACTTTTTCAAGAAATAGACAATTGCATTGAAAAAATATACAAATGGAGCATTTTCACCTATAAATTGAAAAATCAACACCCTAATAAATTAAGTTATTAAAAATAAAGTAGTTGTGAAATAATAAATGTTAGTTAACTATCTGTTAATGCCTTGTTTATTAAGCCAATTTTGGTATTTAACAGCGTTTCTGTTATGCTGGGAAAGAGTTCTTGCGAATGCATGTCTGTTTAATTGTTTTATGTCAGCACACATATAATAGTAGTCATGAATTTCTGGGTTTAATACAGCATTGATTGAAGAAATGTCTGGCATTGAAATTGGTCCAGGAGGTAATCCAGCGTATTTATAGGTGTTATATTTAGAATTTATTTTTAAGTCTTTAAGCAATACTCGTTTGATAATAGTGTTTTGACCTAACTTTTCTTTAATAGAGAATATTACTGTCGGATCAGCTTGTAAAGGCCAACCATCATTAAGTCTATTTAGGTATAATCCTGCAACTTTAGATCTTTCATCTATTGATGCAGTTTCTTTTTGAACTATAGAGGCTAAAATTATAACTTGATTGATACTTAATTTTTGTTTTTTTGCTTTCTCTTTTCTTTTTGGATTCCAGAAGTGTATGTATTCCTTTAACATCTTATCTCTAAAACGTGTTGCTGAGGTATTCCAATAGACTTCATAACTATTAGGAATATACATTCCTAATGCTGTTTGTTTAGTAAAATTATTATTGGATAAGAATTTTGAGTCTTTAAATACTTTAAGTAAAGAAATTGAATCAGGTTCTATTTGTTGAGCAATCCTTCCAGCCAATTTCTCTAATGTTTCTTGATTATTAAAAGATAATTTTAATGGAGTTTGATTTCCGCTTCTTAAAAGGTTTATTAAATCGTTATTGTTGATGCCTTTTTTAAGATGATATTTACCAGCTTTAATTGTTTTTGGGTAATTTTTTTGTTCGGCAACCCAAATAAATGAATTTTTATTTGTTAATGAAGGCGAAATTTGTTCAACCAACTTATTGAAATCAGCGTTTGAAGAAATATATATAATGGTATCTTCTTTAATATTAGAAGCGTAAATTTTGTTATAAAAATTATAAATTAGTATTGAACTAACAATTACTAAAATTGCAAGGATGCTTAATAGAGTCTTCTTTTTAGTCATTTATTTTTTGGTATATGTTTTCGTCTTTAAATTTACCGTTTGTATATGTCCAATCTTTTTTACATCCAATTTTAGAGAATCCAGCCTTATTAAATAATTGGATACTCTTAAAATTATCTTCAGTTATATTTGCATAAACTTGGTGTAAATCAAGATGAGTAAAGGTATAATCAATAATTAATTCTAATGCTTCGGAAGCAAACCCTTTATTTTCTGATATTGGTTCAATAAGGATTCCAATTCCCGCTCTTTTGTGTTTAGGTTCAAAATCAAAAAGATCAATCATACCAACACAATTATCAGTATATTTTTCTATAATAACTAGTCTTAATTGTTTCGCTTGATACATATCTTGGTGAGCAGTTTCTAGATATTGTTTTAAAATGAATTTTGAAAAAGGTTTTTGAGTATTGCTAATCGCCCAAAAATCTTCTTTATTTTCTATTTGATATAAAAAATCTAAATCATCAGGTTCTAATGCACGTAAATAGACGTTATTTCCATTTAAAGTTTTCATATTTTAAAAGTTCCTTTAAATACAAAAGTTGCTTTACCAGTTAAAAACACATCTTTATATATATAGTTTTCTATTTTGAAACGTACATTTAAATTTCCTCCAAGAGTTTCTATATCTATTGAATCACTCATTGATTTTTTTGATGTACTTGCGGCAATTGCAACAGCGGTAACACCAGTTCCACAACTTAATGTTTCATCTTCAACACCTCTTTCGTACGTTCTAACTTTAAAAGTATTTTCATTTACTTTTTCAGCAAAGTTCACATTTGCACCTTCTTTATAATAAGGTGCTCCAACACGAATATCCCTTCCAATATTTTTCACATCAATATTTGAAATGTCAGAATGAAATTCTACATGATGAGGAGATCCAGTATTTAGAAATATATGAGTATCGTAATTGTCTGTAATTTTTACATCTATCATTTGTAGACTCACAATATCATTTGTAATTGTCGCACAGTGAAGTCCATCAATTGCGTCAAATGTAGTGGCGTTATTTATTACGCCTAACTTATTTGCGAAAGCAACTATACATCTACCACCATTTCCACACATGGTACTTTCATTTCCATCAGCATTAAAATATACCATTTTAAAATCTGAAGTATCTGAATTTTCTAATAATATTAATCCATCAGCACCAATACCAAACTTTCGATCACATATCTCATTGATCAACTTGGTGTTTCTTTTAGGGAAGAAATTAGTTCTGTTATCTATAATAACAAAATCATTTCCAGTTCCTTGGTATTTATTAAAAAGTAAATTCATCATTGCAAAAATAACATTTTAATAGTAATTCTATCGTGTTAAAGTTCCGTTAATCTGTTTTTATGATTAGAATAAATAAATAATTTTGAATGTTATTGATGTATTAAATAAAGCGAATCAGAAGAAAAGTTTAAGTTTATTAGTTGTTTCTACACTTGGTGGCGCAATGAGTCCCATGATTTTTTAAAACCGATTGAGTTACTGTTCTTTTGTATTGGTTTTTTTTATGCAATAAAAATTTACGAAAACGTTGTAGTTTTTTATACATTTGCAAAAATTTTATAAACCTAAAGTTATATAATATGTCTGAAAATATCTACGAACAAGAACTTGCTTTTCAAACAGATAGGCGTAGAGCATCAATTGAATTCATTAAGCTTATAAGTGATTTATGGTATGATGATACTATTGAATTAATTTTTTTTAGAAATCAATTAATTGATAGAAATGTTAGTGAAATTTTAAATTTATTGGAGTATGCAACTGATTTTGTTGGAAAACCAATTTCAATTTTTGATGCAGTTGAAGTCGCAAAAACAATCAAACAATTAAAATTACCTCCGTCAAAATTAGACATTGGAAAATTAGTATATGAATATCAAATAGACGCAAATGACAATATTTATAGTTTTTTAAATAATAAGTTAAAAGGCGCAGATAAAACAGAATCTATCAAGCCAAAAGATGTTATCTTATATGGTTTTGGTAGAATTGGTCGCTTGGTTGCTCGTGAATTGATGAGTAAAGCAGGAAAAGGTCAGCAGATGAGACTTCGTGCAATTGTCACTAGAGGTGCAATTAACGAAACAGTATTAGAAAAAAGAGCATCTTTATTAAAGGGAGATTCAGTTCATGGAGATTTTTCAGGAACAGTTAGAGTAGATGTTGAAAAAAAGGCATTAATAATAAATGGAACTACAGTTCATGTAATTTCTGCTAATGCTCCTGAAGAGATTGATTATACTCAATATGGAATAAGCGAAGCATTAGTGATTGATAATACAGGTGCTTTTAGAGATAAAGAAGCGTTGAGTCGTCATTTGGCTGCCAAAGGAGTAGACAAAGTATTATTGACTGCACCTGGAAAAGGTATTCCAAATATTGTGTATGGTGTAAATCATCTTGAACACCCTTCAGACACTACAGATATATTTTCTGCAGCGTCTTGTACTACAAACGCGATTACACCAATATTAAAAGTTGTTGAAGAAACTTTTGGAGTTGTAAATGGGCATTTAGAAACAATTCATGCATATACAAATGATCAGAATTTGGTTGATAATATGCATAGTAAATATAGAAGAGGTAGAGCAGCAGCTTTGAATATGGTAATTACTGAAACAGGTGCTGGAAAAGCAGTTTCTAAGGCATTGCCATCTCTTGAAGGGAAGTTAACTTCAAATGCTATTAGAGTTCCTGTTCCAAATGGTTCGTTAGCAATATTGAATTTACAGTTAGAAAAACCTGCAAGTATTGAAGCGATGAATGCAGCAATGAGAAAATCTGCATTAGAAGGTGCTCTTGTTGAACAAATTAAATACTCTTTAGACAACGAATTAGTTTCTTCTGATATTGTTGGTTCTTCTGCTCCAGCAATATATGATAGCAAGGCAACAATTTCTACAGAAGACGGTAAAACAGTAGTGTTATATATATGGTATGATAATGAATATGGTTATAGTCATCAAGTTATGAGAT
>CAJXUO010000160.1 GCA_913061425.1 uncultured Lutibacter sp. | reverse complement strand
AATCACATTTAGCATCCGGAGAAATAGCAGAATTTGATTCAAGTTTAACACTACCAATTGCACATCCCTTTAAATCTATTTTTTATACTAATTTAAATTCGCTTACAACTTCTGGTTATCCTGAAAATTTAAGAAAAGCTTCCATGATTAATGGAAGTGGAGAAGGAAGTCCATATCAACATCAAGATGGAAGTGATGTGCTTCCTGGAGATAAAGTTTTAGAGGCCTTTATTCCAAATGTAGCAACATGGACAGATGCGTATTTTGACGTCTGGCTTACACCATACGCCAATCAAGAAATCAAGGTAGATGACATATGGATTGACGCTCCAACTATTTGTTTTTGTGATATTTATGCCGATGCAAATTCAAAAGCATTTCCGTATTCTAACGGTATAGACGCCGGATCAGGAGGCTTATTTGATCTAATTGCAATGGCAGATGAACTTGGTGGTTCAGACCCAACAATAGATGCGTTTTTTGAAGCATTAAATGTTGATTATTTTAATTTCATTCCAACGATTAGTGCAATGGCATTAGAAGTTACAAATGATGAAATAGATTGGTTTCACATACCTTCAGATTTAGTTTCCGGTGTCATCAATAATACGACACCTTTTGACGCTTGGTACATGCCTCCAGCGAATGAACCTCATACCAAGATAACTCAAGGTAATTTTAATTTTGCTTGGGATGAAATTGTTGGATTTGGTTTAAATATACAAGAGTTTGATTTGAATGATTCATATACACTTATCAAAAATCCTATTTCGGCAATTATTCAAATACAAATGAATAAACAAGATGTGCAAAGTATCACAGCAAAAGTGTATTCAATAACTGGCAAAGAAGTTGTATCTAAGGTAATTAACAACCCTTCAAACCAATTACAAATTCCAGTGAATTTAAGTTCTGGCGTTTATCTGTTAGAATTAAACGATTCTGAAACGACATTTAAAACGAAGATTCTAATCAACTAAAACTTACGGCTTAAACTTCAACGGAATGTGAACCACTTTTTTTGTTTCAAAAAACTCTTCGGAAAAAAAATCAGTTAAATTATAAAGAGTTGCTTTTGGAAAAGCACTTAATTCTTCTGTAAGGTCACCTCCTTTTAGATATAAAATCCCATTCTTTAGTTTATGATTTGATTTTTTTCTAATTTTCTTTTTAGTCCATTTTGCAAAATCATTCATGTTTGTAACAGCCCTACTCACTATAAAATCAAATTCTCCTTTTACACTTTCTGCTCGAGCATACTCTGCCTTTACATTTTTCAATCCTAATGCGGTTACAACCTCATTCACTACTTTTATTTTTTTTCCAATAGAATCTACAAGATAAAAATCAACCTCAGGAAATAAAATTGCCAATGGAATCCCTGGAAAACCTCCTCCTGTACCAATATCTAAAATTTTGGATGTAGGTTCAAACGCTTGTACTTTAGCAATTCCTAATGAGTGTAAGACATGGCGTAAATACAATTCGTCAATATCCTTTCTAGAAACAACGTTTATTTGAGTATTCCACTCTTTATATAAATTTTCCAGTTGGTTAAACTGTGAGATCTGATTCTCAGATAATTCTGTAAAATATTTCTGTAAAATTTTCATGAAGTATATATATACTACAAAAATACTATCTTGCATTGAAATAATTAACAAATTTCTAACGTTTATAAGTCAACATATTAAAAAAGTACCTTAATTTTGCCTAAAATTTATATACAATGCAAACTATACGATTTTCAACTATAGATAAAGCGAAGTTCTTTAGAACATTGAATAAAAAAGTAAACGGTTATTTTAAAGATAATAATCTTAAAAAAACTGGAAACTGGAAACTGTATTTAAAAGCAATTTTCATGTTTGCCTTATTAATCACTCCATTAGTTTTGGTTCTTACCCTTAATCTTCCAATTTGGGCAATGGTCCTTTTGATGATTATTATGGGTGTTGGAATGGCTGGAGTTGGAATGAATGTGATGCATGATGCAAATCACGAGTCATTTTCGAGTAAAAAATGGGTAAATAAATTAATGGGAAGTAGTATTTATGTACTTGCAGGAAATGATTATAACTGGAAAGTACAACACAATGTATTACACCATACCTACACAAACATTCAAGGACACGATGAAGATATTGATGCAGGAAGAATTATTCGTTTTTCAAAGCATTCAAAATGGTCTTGGATTCATAGATATCAAAAATATTATTCTTTTTTATTGTATGGTTTATTGACTATAAATTGGGCAATTACTACAGATTTCAAACAGACATACGTATATTTAAAACGTAAATTATCTTATGGTAAGTTTCCAAATCCTGCAACACAATGGACTAAATTAATCATTGGAAAAATTGTGTACTATACTATTTGGATTGCACTACCGTTATTTGTTGGCTTTGCTTGGTGGCAAGTATTAATTGGATTTTTCATTATGCATTATACTGCAGGAATTATATTAAGTGTTGTTTTTCAATTAGCACATGTAATGCCAAATACTGAAATGCCAGCACCAGACGAAAAAGGAAACATGAAAAATACTTGGGCAATACACCAACTATACACAACTTCTAATTTTGCTCCAAAAAGTTGGTTGGTTGGATTCTTTACTGGTGGATTGAACTATCAAGTAGAACATCATTTATTTTCTAACATAAGCCATATTCATTATAAAAAATTGGCGAAAATTGTAAAAGAAACTGCTCAAGAATTCAGTTTGCCTTACAACGAATATAAAACAATGCGAAAAGCTATTATTGAACATTACAATCAATTAAGCGAGCTTGGAAAAAAACCTATTTTAGCATAAAAAAAACTCAAAAGTATTAACTGGCAAAAATTAATTTTTTTGCCTTTTTTTATATATTAGCATTTTAAAACAAACACATATGAATTTCCTTTCAGATAGAATTAATAGCTTACCAACTTCTGCAACTTTAGCAATGGCTGCAATGGCTAGAGAGTTAAAAAAACAAGGTAAAGATATTATTAGCCTAAGTCTTGGAGAGCCAGATTTTAATACACCTGAGTTTATTAAAGACGCTGCAATCAAAGCAGTTCAAGAAAATTATAATTCTTACACACCAGTTGATGGTTATGTAGAATTAAAAGAAGCTGTTTGTTTAAAGTTCAAAAGGGATAATGAATTAGAGTATACGCCTAGTCAAATTGTAGTTTCAACAGGGGCAAAACAATCAATAGCAAATATTGCGCAAGTTTTATTAAATCCAGGTGATGAAGTTTTATTACCAGCACCTTATTGGGTAAGTTATTCTGCTATTGCAACATTATGCGAAGCTAAATTTGTTGAAATTCCATCTACAATAGAAGCGAATTTTAAAATTACTCCAGAGCAATTAGAAAAAGCAATTACTCCTAAGACTAAAATGATCTTTTTTAATTCGCCTAATAATCCTAGTGGAAGTATTTATACAGAAAAAGAATATATAGCATTAGCAAAGGTTTTAGAGAATCACCCAAATATTTTCATTCTTTCAGATGAAATTTACGAGCATATCAATTACGGAACTAAACATTTTAGTTTCGCGAAAATTCCATCTATGTATGACAGAACAATTACTGTCAATGGAGTTGCAAAAGCCTTTGCAATGACAGGATGGAGAATCGG
Organism: uncultured Lutibacter sp.; assembly: GCA_913061425.1. Classification (GTDB taxonomy): domain Bacteria; phylum Bacteroidota; class Bacteroidia; order Flavobacteriales; family Flavobacteriaceae; genus Urechidicola. The sequence goes on along the minus strand of CAJXUO010000160.1, from coordinate 917 downwards.
TTATATTGGTGCTCCAGAATGGATTGCAAAAGCATGTACTAAAATGCAAGGTCAAATTACTTCTGGTGCCAATTGTATTGCCCAACGCGCTACTATCGCAGCACTTGAAGCACCTGTATCTAATATTCAATATATGGTGAAAGAGTTTCTCAATCGAAGAGATTTGGTTTTAAAACTAATGAAAGAAATAGATGGCTTCAAATTAAATATTCCAGAAGGTGCTTTTTATGTTTTTCCAGATGTTTCTTTTTTCTTCGGAAAAACGATTAAAGGCCATCCAATAAATAATGCGTCAGATTTCTCTATGCTTCTACTTCAAGAGGCAAATGTTGCGACAGTAACTGGAGATGCCTTTGGTGCGCCAAATTGTATCAGAATTTCTTATGCTGCATCAGAAGAAAATCTTAGAGAAGCAATAAAAAAAATAAAGAGAGTTTTAAGTTAATTCCCTCTCTAACTTCTTCTTTTTTGGTACCTTTATAATGTTGAAAACCTTAAAAAATATGTTATGGCTATAATGAAAGTTATCGAAGTTTTAGCTAACTCTAATAAGAGTTGGGAAGACGCTACTAAAAATGCAGTTATACAAGCATCTAAAAGTGTAAAACAAATTAAATCTGTTTTTGTACAATCACAAAGTGCCGTTGTTAATGATGGTGAAGTAACAGAGTTTAGAGTGAATGTCAAAATCACTTTTGAAGTAACATAATCATTATAGTATACTGTTCAAAAGCGCTCAGAAATCTAAGTGTTTTTTATACCTAAAACAGTTCTAACTTTATCTTAACCGATATACACAATTTCGTTTTTTTTTAGGACTTCAACTATCCGCAATCTTTCACTATCTTTGAAAAAACAAATTTATGCTTCGCACTTTCACAATATCTATCCTATTATTATTTTTCTTGTTTAGTTGT
>CAJXUO010000159.1 GCA_913061425.1 uncultured Lutibacter sp. | reverse complement strand
GAAAGTTGTCAATACACTAAATTCATTATGTATTGAAATGGACAATCGTTATGACTTACTTAAAAATGCAATGGTAAGGAATATAAAAGAGTATAATACTAAATTTAAAGCACGGAAATTAAATCCAGAGAATGGCCATAAATTCTTACCGTACATTGTTTTAGTTATTGATGAGTTTGCTGATTTAATTATGACTGCTGGAAAAGAAGTAGAAACTCCTATTGCTCGTTTAGCACAATTAGCACGTGCTATTGGTATCCATTTAATTGTTGCAACACAAAGACCATCTGTAAATGTAATTACTGGAATTATAAAAGCGAATTTTCCTGCTAGAGTTGCATTTAGAGTAACCTCAAAAATTGATTCAAGAACTATTCTTGATGCTAGCGGAGCAGATCAATTGATAGGTAAAGGAGATATGCTATTTACAAACGGAAATGAAATAGTTCGTATTCAGTGTGCTTTTGTTGACACTCCTGAAATTGAAAAAATAACTGACTTTATTGGTTCACAAAGAGCCTATGCAGAAGCATATATGTTACCAGAATATTCTGGTGAAGAAAGCGGCACAAGTCTTGATATAGACATCAACGACAGAGATACATTGTTTAAAGATGCTGCACTTGTTATTGTAAATGCTCAACAAGGTTCCGCTTCTTTATTACAACGAAAGTTAAAACTTGGATACAATAGAGCTGGTAGAATAATTGATCAATTAGAAGCCGCAGGTATTGTTGGTCCTTTTGAAGGAAGCAAGGCAAGACAAGTATATGTTTTAGATGAAATGGCTTTAAATCATTTATTAGAAAACGAAAAAAAGAATTTATAAAATGAAGAAAACAATCTTATTAATTTTTCTATTTACAACTACAATCAGTTTTAGCCAAGATGCTAAAAAATTGCTTGATCAAGTTGCACAAAAGGTAAATTCATATGAAAATGTTTATATTGAATTTCAACATAAATTAGATAATCCTATTGCAAATATTCATCAAGAAACAAAAGGAAATGCTACTTTGAAAAAAGAATTATATCATTTCAATTACATGGGTGTTGAGCAACTTTTTGATGGCGAAAAAGTGTATATGATTATTCATGAAGATGAAGAAGTGATTGTGAAAAAACCTAATAATTCTAATGATGCCACTACATTATCACCTTCTAAAATGTTGACGTTTTATGAGAATGGTTTTACGTATAAAATGGATATTCTACAGAAAGTAAGAGGAAGAAAGGTTCAATATGTGAAATTAGCACCTATAAATAATGATTCTGACTTAAAATATATTCTTCTTGGAGTAGATAATATGACCAAACATATATACAAAGTTATTGAAACTGGTAAAGATGATACAGTCACAACGTATACCATATCAAAATTCATTACAAATCAATCTATTTCAAATAAGTTATTTACCTTTGACAAAGAGAAATTTGACTCAAAAGGGTATGATATTACTGAACCAAAATAAGCATCTTTGAAGAAACTTGATATTTATATAATTAAGAGTTTTTTAAAACCTTTTTTAGCGACATTTTTTGTCATCCTATTTGTACTAGTTATGCAAATTATCTGGGTAGGTTTTGATGAAATGTCTGGAAAAGGAATTGATGTTGGCTTTATACTCAAGTTTATTGGTTATACGGCTCTTACTGTTGTACCAATGGCAATTCCTATTGGTATTTTACTTTCCTCAATAATGGCTTTAGGTGAATTTGGTGAAAACTATGAATTTGCTGCTGTCAAATCTGCAGGAATTTCTTTACGTAGATTTATACTACCAATTATGATTCTTACTGTGTTTTTAAGTGGTGTCAATTTTTTATTTTTAAATTATGTTTTTCCGCACGCAACTTTAAAGCAGAAAAATATGTTTAATAACGTAAAGAAAAAACAGCCTGCATTAGCACTAATTCCTGGAACTTTTAATACTGAAATTCCTGGATATACTATAAAATTTGATGAAAAGTACGGTGAAGACAACAACTTACTTAAAAATGTTCAAATTGCTGATTTAAGTTCAAATTTTGGAAAAATAAAAGTTATTACAGCCAAAGAAGGCGAAATTACTACGGAAGAAGGAAGTAAGTATATGGCACTTATTCTAAAAGATGGAAACTTCTATGAAGAATATAATAGTAAACGAGATTCAAAAAAGGATAGACAAAAAATGCCTGCTTCAAAGGCTACATTTGAAAAATATATAATAAATATTGATATTTCTTCATTTAGTAATGAAGGTTTAGATGATGAGAAATATAAGACTCACCATCAAATGATGAGTTTAAAACAATTAAAAGAACAGTCAGACACATTAAAAATTGGTTACGATACGTATCAAAAAAACAGAACTTTAAGTTTTTTTATGGCAAGTGGCGCTCAAAACTTAAAAATTGCCACTGATACTTTAAATATATCAAATCTTAAATTTCCGATTTTGGATAACTTTGATTTAGATAAAAAAATAGATGTATTAGATAACGCAAGTCAATTGATAAATAGGCAAGTAAAAAGTTCTAACAAATCAACAAAATTGTTTAAAAATAAACGGAAGTATTTGAATCTCTATGATCATGAATTTCATAATAGAATTGCTTTTTCATTTGCATGCTTAGTTTTATTCTTCATAGGTGCACCATTAGGCTCTATAATTAGAAAAGGAGGATTTGGATTGCCAATGGTAATTGCAATCGTTATTTTTGTAGTTTATTTTATGATCGCACAATTTGGTAAAAATCTTGCTGAAGAAAGTGCAGTTTCTGCAAGTTTGGGAGGCTGGCTATCTACTCTAATACTTTTACCGTTTGGAATAATATTAACTAGAAGAGCAGCAAAAGATAAAGGGATATTTGATATTCAAAATTTCTTTAACTCGTTTACAAAAAAAATCAGGAGAAAAAAAACAATATAAATGGAAGTTATTTTAAAAAAAATAGAATTAAACACAATTGAAGAAGCAATTACCGATATAAAAAAAGGTAAAGTTGTTATTGTTGTTGATGATGAAAATAGAGAGAATGAAGGAGATTTTATTGCAGCTGCTGAAATGGTAACTCCTGAGATGATTAACTTCATGGCTACGCACGGTAGAGGTCTAATTTGTGCTCCTATAACAGAAGACAGAAGAAAAGAATTGGATCTTGAAATGATGGTACAGAACAATACTGTAATGCATCACACTCAATTTACGGTTTCTGTAGATTTAATTGGTCATGGTTGTACAACTGGAATCTCTGTACATGATAGAGCAAAAACAATAAAAGCACTTGTAGATGATGATACTAAAGGATTTGACCTAGGAAAACCTGGACATATATTTCCTTTAAGAGCAAAAAATGGCGGCGTTCTAAGAAGAACTGGACATACTGAAGCAGCAGTAGATTTAGCACGATTGGCAGGTTACAAACCAGCAGGAATATTGGTTGAAATCTTAAATGAAGATGGAACTATGGCTAGACTTCCACAATTAATTGAAGTTGCTAAACAATTTGATTTAAAATTGATATCTATTGAAGACTTAGTAGCGTATCGTATGCAGCATGATTCATTGATAGAAAAAATAGAAGATTTTGATATTTCGACTCGTTTTGGGGAATTTAGACTTAGAGCATATAAACAAACTACAAACGACCAAGTACATATAGCATTGACAAAAGGTTCTTGGGAGATAAATGAAGATATACTTGTTAAAGTAAACTCTACATTAATTAATAATGCCTTAGGAATTTTAACACAAAATTCGGATGAGAAATTTGAGAAAATTTTTAAAATAATAAATGCAGAGAAAAATGGTGCAATTGTATTTATTAATCAAGAAAATCAAGCACAAAATGTTGTAAGCCATTTATCTAGTTTAAAGAAAGATAAGACTAAGTCTAAAATTGATATGGATAAAAAAGATTATGGGATTGGTGCTCAAATCTTACATGACTTAGGGATTTCTAGATTAAAAGTTATTACAAATGCAAAAAATACTCCTAAACGAGTTGGAATGACTGGTTATGGCTTAGAAATTGTTGAGTATATAAATTATTAGAATTATGCCTAAATTATCTGTATCGCTTCTTTTTATTATTTTATTATTTACTTCTTGTAAAAAAGAAAAGCAAATAATCTCAAATGAAGTTCCCTACACACTGTCTATTCTAATTGATAATAATGAAGGGAATAAGGCATATATTCAAAAATTATTAAATCCAACTGAAATAGATTCAACTGTAATAAAAAATGGTGTTTCAACTTTTGTAGGTCAAATAGCATATCCAGAGAGATATATTCTTACGATTGAAACTGTTTTTGGAGGTAAAATGTTTATTCTAGAAAATGATAGTATTAATATACATATTAAGAACAATGATTTAATGAATGCTACTATTCTAAATTCTAAAATTAATTATGAACTAATAAGTGTACAAAAAGAGTCTGAAAAAATTTACAACAAAATTGATTTATTATTTCCAGATTTACAACGTGCTAGATTAGAGAATGACGCTATATCTTTAAAAGATATTTCAACTAAAATGCTGTCTCTTATACACATCTCCGAGCCCACGAGACCTCTCTACATCT
>CAJXUO010000158.1 GCA_913061425.1 uncultured Lutibacter sp. | reverse complement strand
TATAAGAGACAGCTTCAATTCTAATTGCTTGGAATATTTGAGCTAAAATTTTATGCTCTTTTGCATTTGGCAAAAACTCCTTCAAAATCTCTTTCAGCTCAAAACTTGTTTTAATTTTATTTTCTTCACGAGAACTAACAATTTTCTTTGCCAATGCTCTCGCATTTCTTAATTCACCATAAGAAAATAATATTCTACTCAAATTCTCTTCGCTATAAAAGTTCACAATTTTATAAGCTGATATCTTATCATTCTGATTCATCCTCATGTCCAATTCTGCATCAAAACGTGTAGAAAAACCACGTTCAGCCTCATCAAACTGATGAGAAGACACCCCTAAGTCAGCCAAAATTCCATCTACTTTTTTTATCCCGTAAAATCTTAAAAATCTTTTTATATACCTGAAGTTTTCTGGTATAAGGACGAACCTTTTATCTCCCAAACTATTTTCTTGAGCATCTACATCTTGATCAAACGCAAACAACTTCCCTTCACTTCCAAGCCTTTTCAAAATCTCTTTTGAATGACCTCCACCTCCAAAGGTTACATCGACATACACTCCATTTGGTTTAATATCTAAACCATCAATACTCGGATGAAGTAAAACAGGGTTATGATATTCCATCAGCATCGTCATTTACATTCCCCATCACTTGCTCAGCCAACTCACCAAAATCTTGAGTTGCAGCATCAATCGCTAATTCATACTTTTCTTTATCCCAAATTTCAATAATATTAACCGCTGAAGAGAGTACAATTTCTTTCTTTATTCCAGCAAATTTTTGCAAATCTGCAGGAATTAGCAACCTTCCTGAAGCGTCCAATTCTACCATTTTTAATCCAGCAGTAAATAAACGTATGAAATCATTATTCTTTTTTACAAATCTATTTAACTTATTAATCTTCTGCATCATAGCGTTCCATTCTGCCATAGGATATAATTCTAAACAAGGCTGAAAAACGGCTCTTTTCAATACAAAACTATCTTGTAAAACTGGCATCAACTGCTTTTTTAAAGCAGACGATATCATCAAGCGTCCTTTGACATCTGCCTTACACTCGTATGTTCCAATTAGATTTATCATTAATTCTCAGTAATATCTTCAAAAGTAAAAAAATATTTCCACTTTTTACCACTAATCTCCACTTTGTTAACAACTTTTACCATTCTCAAAGCACACTCAATCATTTTGTTGATTAACAGCCTTTTAGATTGAGTTCAGAAAATTAATACCTGATACTTCTAAAAAAATCGTATTTTGCTGCAAAATAGTTACATTTGCGCAGAGCATAAATCAAGGTTTTATAAATGGATTATACACTAAAAAAAGAAGGGGGATTTAGTTATATTGAAGAAGGAGAAGGGCAACCAATTGTGGTTTTGCACGGCTTAATGGGTGCTTTAAGTAATTTTGACGGAATTGTTTCTCATTTCTCTAAAAGCGGCTATAAAGTATTAATTCCTGAACTGCCCTTATATTCTCTACCTTTAATTAAGACAAACGTAAAAAACCTATCAAAATTCGTTAAAGAATTTATGGATCATAAGAAAATTGAAAATGTAATTTTCTTAGGAAACTCTCTTGGTGGTCACGTTTCTTTATACTTCACCAAGCACAATCCTGAAAAAGTTAAGGCCTTAGTTTTGACTGGAAGTTCTGGATTGTATGAAAATTCTATGGGAAACACATATCCTAAAAGAGGGGATTACGAGTTTATGAAAAAGAAAGTAGAAGAAGTTTTTTATGACCCTAAAGTTGCAACCAAAGAATTGGTAGATACTGTTTTTGGAATTGTAAACGATCGAATTAAGGCGCTAAAAACTTTAGCGATTGCCAAAAGTGCTATTCGTCATAATATGTCTGAAGATGTTCCGGAAATGAAAATGCCAACTTGCCTTATTTGGGGGAAACAAGATGGAGTTACACCTCCAGAAGTTGCTCTTGATTTTAATAAATTATTTCCTGATTCTGAACTTTTTTGGATTGATAAATGTGGTCATGCTCCAATGATGGAACATCCTGAAACTTTCAACATCATACTAGAAGACTGGCTTACAAAACGCTCTATTTAATATCGTGAAAATACATTCTGCACAATTTACAATTAGCAATACAGATGTTTCAAAATGTCCTGTAGGAAACGTACCTGAATATGCCTTTATTGGACGTTCAAATGTAGGTAAATCTTCGCTAATCAACTCACTTACCAATCACAAGAAACTAGCAAAAACGTCTGGTAAACCAGGAAAAACACAGCTTATTAATCATTTCAAAATAAATGACGATTGGTTTTTAGTTGATTTACCTGGATATGGATACGCTCAAGTTTCTAAAACTAAACGTAAAACTTTTCAGAGCTTTATAAAAGATTATTTTTTAAAAAGAGATCAATTAGTTTGTTCTTTTGTATTGGTTGATTCTAGACATGAACCACAAAAAATTGACCTAGAGTTTATGCAATTTTTAGGTGAAAACGGTATTCCATTTGCAATTATTTTCACAAAAGCAGATAAACTTGGAAGTTCTACTCTAAATAAAAATATAGCTAAATATAAAAAGGAATTACTTAAATTCTGGGAGAGTGTTCCAAATCATTTTATCACTTCGTCTGAAACAGCAATGGGAAAAGAAGAAGTTTTAAAATTTATTGAGCAAGTAAATACTAACGTTGCTGATAAATTCAGTCGTAGGACGACAGCCAACTAAAAATAAATGCATTCTTCTAAAGATAATTTACACGTATTACACGAAGACAATCATATTATTATTGTCAACAAACGTGCTGGAGACATTACTCAAGGTGATAAAACCGGAGACATTCCTCTTAGTGAAATTGTAAAACTTTATATTAAAGAAAAATATAACAAGCCAAGCAACGTGTATTTAGGCGTTGTTCATAGACTAGACAGACCAACTTCTGGTATTATAATATTCGCGAAAACTTCAAAAGCATTAGAACGATTGAACAAAATGTTGCGTGAAAAGCAAATTCACAAAACATATTGGGCAGTAGTTAAGAATAAACCCTTAAAAAATAAGGAAACACTTATCAATTTCTTAAAAAAGAATCCGAAAAATAATAAATCTACCGCTTATAAAACTGAAAATAAGGACACCAAAAAAGCAATATTACATTACACCGTAATCAAAGAATTAGACAATTATTCTTTATTAGAAATAGATTTAGAAACAGGACGACACCATCAAATTCGCTGCCAACTATCAACTATTGGCTCACCCATAAAAGGTGATTTAAAATATGGTTTTGACCGAAGTAATAAGGACGGAAGTATTCATTTACACGCTCGTAAAATTGAATTTACACATCCTGTAAGTAAAGAAACTGTTTTGGTTACTGCACCTACTCCAAATGATGTGATTTGGGAGGCTTGTAAGTAAACTTTACAATATATACTTCGTACTCACAAAATTAGAATTTTGATTTTCCAACAACTTATTTAGTACTTTTTTATTCAATTCACCATCTTTAAAAGCAACCATAGTTCGTATTGAAAAAGAGCGTATGGCATCATGAACGCTCAAGGTACTTACAGCAGAATCCTTACGCCCAACAAATGGAAAAACATCTGGTCCTCTCTGACATTTACTGTTAATATTCACTCTACACACTTGATTTACCAGACCATCAATTAATGGTGCCAATAAATTATCATCATTACTAAACAAACTCACTTGTTGTCCATAATTTGACTCTGAAATATAATCTAATGGCTCATTAATATCTTTATACGAAGTAATTGGAACTACTGGGCCAAACTGCTCTTCATAAAACACTTTCATCCCTATCTTTGTTGGATATAAAACTGCGGGATACACAAAACTACCGAGTGTCTCTCCTCCGTTTTGGTTGATTATTTTTGCGCCTTTTGATTGAGCATCCTCTATCAATTCTTTTAAATATGTTGGTTTATTCGGTTCTGGAAGTGGCGTCAATTTCACATTTTCTTCCCAAGGTAATCCATATTTAAGTTTAGAAACTTCAGCAACAAACTTCTTATTAAACTCCTCAACAATAGTTTCATGAACAAACAATATTTTTAAAGCAGTACAACGCTGACCATTAAAAGCCAATGAGCCTAAAACGCATTCTTTCACTGCTAAATCCATGTCGCAATCTGGCAATATAATAGCTGCGTTTTTGGCTTCTAAACCAAAAACTAATCTCAATCTATTCTGTTTCGGATGTAACCCTTGTATCGCATTTGCGGTTTTACTATTCCCAATCAATGCCAACACATCAACTTTTCCTGTTTTCATAATTGGCGTCACTAAAGTTCTTCCGCTACCATAAATGATATTTACAACTCCTTTTGGAAAACACTTTTGAAAGGCTTCTAATAACGGTGACAACAATAAAATTCCATATTTTGCAGGTTTAAAGATGGTTGTATTTCCACAAATTAATGCTGGAATCAACAAACAAAAAGTTTCATTTAATGGGTAATTATAAGGAGCCAAACACAAAACCACACCCAAAGGTGCACGTCTAATTTGAGCATACACTCCACTATGTGATTGCAATTTAGAATGCTCTCTATCCATCTTCTTCAAATCCTTAACCGTATCTTCAATATATTCAAC
>CAJXUO010000157.1 GCA_913061425.1 uncultured Lutibacter sp. | reverse complement strand
ATGTAGAGAGGTCTCGTGGGCTCGGAGATGTGTATAAGAGACAGATCATTAGCAGTCCCATAAGAACAGATGGAATAAGAACTAATGATGAATACCAAATGCCTACAACAAGCAATGTGGCTAAAGAGATTTTTGTTGCCCCTATTAAATTTCGGGTTAAATCACTTAATCCGAATTGGTTGAACTCTTTAACAACGTTATGAAACCTAAAAATCCAAACATAAGCAACGGATATAGCTACAGTCATCTGTGCTAATTTTATTAAATTCTCCATTTTATTTTTTTTAATTTTTCCTACTAGTATGGCTTTTCGGAATTCGCCCCGTTTTAAATAGGGTTCTGGCCTCCCTTTTTAGTTTCTTTTATTAGTTGTGCTATATAATTGTAACTAACGCTAAGATAAGGTTTTGTTTTAATAAATTTTATCGTGCGATATGTAAAGTTAGTGATAATAATTTAGAAAGTCAAGTTGTAATTGTTCACTACGGTTAATTCACTAAGTTGCCATTTATGTATGTTTTTAAACATTTTATAGAACTCAACTTATCCGTCTGAATCAATAATGGGTTTTTATCTAAAACAATAAAATCTGCATATTTCCCTTTTTCTAAGGAACCAATTTTAGTTTCCATATTAATTTGCCAAGCCGCATTTAATGTAAGTGATTTTATAGCATCTATTACAGTTATTTGTTCGCTATCACCAAAGTTATAAAAAGAAGTTGAATTTTATTGTTCGTCTGGCAGTTGGGCAATTAGGTATTTCAGTCTTTATGAAAATTATACTGCTGACGACAGTTTTTTTTATTCGTTTTAGGCACTGTACTTTAGTTTATAGTACTTCTAAAAAAAAGCACTCAATAATATAGATAAGTCTTGAAGGCTATTGCCACCTTCCTCATTGTTAAATTGTTTTTACAAATTTTAAAAAGATGTTTTTATGAAGTTCAAGATCCATATTAGGAGAAAGAGATACGCGGACAATATAATCTTTGTCTCCTTCTTTAGTCGTCCCTTGAGTAGATGTTGCAGGTATTGTCCAATAACATCCATTTAACTGACCATAACTCACGCAGAATTTACTCTCATTGGGGATTTCTGTAATCATTAAATTGATTAATTTTAAATTCAACGCTCTTTTATAAGATTCTCTTTCTTCGTCAGTAGTTCCTTTAGTAGGAAGATCTAATGAAAAAACGGATGGAGTAAACCCATCTTTCGCTAATTCTTCTGAAACAAAATTTATTTTCGCGGCTGGTAAAGTATGGTTGATAAAGTTTACAAATTTGCGTGTATTTGTATAAGCATCATTAATTCTTTGGTTCATAGAAGGCAGTTGCTTAGCCAATATTTCATATTGAAAATCTGTAGCCTCATTATCGCAAAGCCTTAGATGTATTTCTATTTTCTCCATCAAAGCATCTGTTTTTTTATTTCCTACACAATAACCGGCAGTGCATTTTCCACCACTAGGAAATTTGGAACCACTTGTAAATGAAATTGTCCTTACCGTTGATAGAATTTTATCTTCTTCTAAAAAGTGCACGTTAGGACAAAATGTTTGATCTAAAATAAAAACGGGATCTACAGCAACCTCTCCACTTGCAGTTGAACGAACTTTACTTAACACCTCTTTTAATTCTATAAGGTTTGGAACTTCAACTCTTGGATTTGTTGGAATTTCGGCAATGATATAAGGAATAGCATCTTCGTTAGCAATTTTAGATAAAACGGTATCAATACTTTGAACCATATCATGATCACCATCTACTGCTAAATCCACTACTTCTACATTGTCAAGACAGGCAGCAACTCGTCTGGCTTGATCATTGGTTCCTCCATAGCAATTGGTAGGAACTATAATTTTAATAGCCTTTCCTTTATGTATTTCTAGGGCGTCATGAATGAGTCCCATTAAAATAGCATATTGAATAGACAGTCCGCTAGAAGCAACAAGTGCCTTTGTATTTGAGCCGGTAATGATCGCAATTGAATCTAAGACACTTTTTTTGTTTGTCTCGGTCATATTTTTGGTATTCTCAAAAGAAGATTTTTCTATTAGAAATTTTAAGGCAGCAAGAGAATTTGCTGGCGTCATTGCAATCGTCTCTCTTCTTCGTACGTGTTGAATATCTGAGATATAAGATTCATTTTGTGCACCGTTTACGACTAAAATACTCCCCAAGTGAGTATGAACATTGATAAAAAAATCAATATTTGGGGTGAAATCAAAATTACAAATATCCTCTTGTTGTGAAATGAAAATGGTACTGCCGTTAAACTCGGTAATGGCTGAAGTCTTTTCAACCTTCTTTACTTCAAATTGATAACCATAAATATTACGTAGTATTTCAACATCAAAATATGCTGGTAATTCACCAGTATAAATGATTTGGGTGTTTTTATTCTCTAATAAATTTTTTCTTAGAATTGCTAAAACAGGAACCGTCTTTGAAGAGAAATTTATGACATTTTTTGGTTTTATAGTATGTAAGTTTCCAATAGCCCATTCTAGTATGCAAGATAATGGGTGTCCTAATCGAATATAGTCGTAAGCTGTTGGTAATTCACTTAAAGCTGAGGCATCAGAATTAGCGTCATTAAATAAGATTTCAAATTGTTCTAAGAATTGAGTTTTGGCCAATTTTTCATCATAAATATCTAGTCGATGAGTTGTTAGATTCAACCAGCTAGTTGGCATGTTTTCTAATACATCTTTAATATAATTTAGTCTTTGATTTTCTTCCATAATTCCCGCCTTTAGATAAGTTGGTAATATACATTAATTAGTTTTTTTTAAAGTGTTATAAGACATTTTGTTGTCTAGTGTCTAAGGTTCTTGTATTTGGTTAGTTACGTTTTTTATGTAACTAATTTAGCAAATAAATCACAGATAGAAAGTCCGTGAGAACTAGCAATAAATTATATGCTGTATTGTGTGTAGTTTTTTTGCTGTTTAGTAGTTGAATTAACTCCGTGTTCAGCTAATCTGATCGATGCTATTACCGTTGTTGAATTCCTTTAAACTTGTTTTACTTTATTCCCAACATTATATCCAAGTCAAATTCTGACGTTCTATTTGACAGTCAATAATCAATTTTTTTTTAAATTGTTTGCTGAATTATAATGAAAATAAGTTCCGTTTTTATGAAATGTATGTTCCTCCGAAAGTTGCTCTCAAATTATATACAACGTTCAGATACTCTCAGTTTTAATTGTTAATATTAAACGATAACAAAAGTTAGTGATAATAATTTAGAAAGTCACGTTGTAATTGTTCTCTACGGTCAATTCACTAAGTTGCCATTTATGTATGTTTTTAAACATTTTACAGTACTCAATTTATCAGTCTGAATCAATAATGGATTTTTATCTAAAACAATAAAATCTGCATATTTCCCTTTTTCTAAGGAACCAATTTTGGTTTCCATATTAATTTGCCAAGCCGCATTTAACGTAAGTGATTTTATAGCATCCATTACAGTTATTTGTTCGCCATCACCTAATATATTTCCAGATTGCGTTTTGCGTTCAACAGCAGTTTGTATTAACCTAAACGGATTGCTTTCAAACATTGGTTGATCTGCATGTAAAGAAAATTTAATTTTGTTATTATTTATTGAGCCTATAGGTAAAATTTTTTCCGCTCGTTCTTCTCCAATCAAACTAGATTTTAAAGCATCTCCATAATAATATAGATGATTGACATGAAAACTAGGAGTAATATTCATTTTTTTCATTCTATTCATATTCTCTTTTGGAAAAAGAAGACAGTGCTCTAATCGATGTCTGGAGTCTGAATAGTTCAGTTCGCCTTCAAGTTCTTCAAAGGAATCTAACACTTCGTTAATAGCAGCATCTCCTTGAGTATGTACTGCAATTTGCCACCCTTTTTTGTGGTATTCCTTTATAAACTTTTTGAACTGTTCTTTTTTAATTAATGCTTCTCCTTTATGATTTTTTGGAATCTGTAATTTGGTATTCGTAAGTTCTGAATCTAAATAGTTTTCATTTAAATACATTGTTCCAATATATGGCGAGCCATCATACCAATGTTTAATACCTATAATGTCGTAAAAATCATTTCTCTCTTGTTTTTTTTCAGGCATTAAATGTGCCATATCGTAACGCATGTAGAGAAAATGTCTTGGATTTTGTTTTCTTTTTGGTAGATATCCAGCGTGTGCTAAAAGGGTACCTAATAAAGTAGGTTTGTTGTCAGATAGCTGCTTAAATAAAATTAGAGGTTTTTTATCTTCAATTGTAATTCCTGCTGATGCAATTGTTGTATTTCCATTTTTAACATAGTTAGACATTACTTTAGAAGCTGCCTTGCTTAATTTTTTTGGTGTTAAAACTTCTGATTTTAATATATCAAAAAATGGTTTTATAGCGAGTTGCTCAACTATTAAACCATTGAGTTTTCCATTTTCATCTTTACCATAATAACTGTGCTTAGATGGATTTGGAGTTTTATTATGTACTCCAACAATCTCAAAAGCCTTAGAATTTCCCCAATAATTATGTAGGCTTTGACTAAAGAATAATGTTGGGTTATCTGGAGCGATTCTATCTAAATATTCTATTGATGGCGGAACTAAATCAGCTACTAATATAGGG
>CAJXUO010000156.1 GCA_913061425.1 uncultured Lutibacter sp. | reverse complement strand
TTAATGTTGTATTAATATTTGTGATCTCATAATCATCTTCAATAACTGGAGGATTATTTTGAGCGAATGAATTAGAGGCAACAAAAAAAACGAAGAACAGGGCTTTGATGTATTTTTTAATCATAAATAATTTTTAATTAAACCCCTACATTTAACTACTATACTAACACAAAAATATCAATAATATTGTAATAGAACAGTTAATATTAATTAAAATTTAATCTAGCCATTATTGGAAAATGGTCAGAGTGTTGATTATCATATGTTTTGAAGTTGTTAATTGTGATATTTTTATTAGTAAGAATAAAATCAATTCGTGCAGGAAATATATAATCATATGATTTCCCAAAGCCTTTGCCTGCTTCAATAAAAGCATCATTTTTTGAACCTTTTAACTGTCTATATACATATGAAAATGCAGTATTGTTAAAATCACCACAAATAATTGTTTTATAGTTTTCAGTTTCTTCATGAGCCAATAACTTTTCTACTTGATCAGCTTGCTTTTTAAATGTATTTTTAATCCGTTTAAGTAATCTATCAGAATCTTTTTCTCCAAAATTTTCTTTGTTTAATTGAATTTTTTGTGATTCTAAATGAACATTATAGATTCTTATAGTATCATTATTTTTAACAATATCAACAAAAATTGCATTATTTGCTGCGCTATTGAAATTCAGAGATCCAGAATTGATAACTTCATATCTAGAAAAAATTGCTTGCCCAAAAGAGGAAACGTCTTTATTTGGATTGTTGTTTATAAATTTATATTTATAATCGAAATTCACATCATATGCAGTTAAAAACTCTTGAAAGCATATAATATCTGGATCTTTCTCTTTTATAAAATCTTTCACTAATTTTAAAGTCTCCTCTTTGTCTTCTTTTTTCCATTTATAGATATTAAAAAGGCGAACATTATAACTCATAATTTTCACGTCATCATTTAATAGAATTTTCTTTTCAGAAACTTTATAAAGTGAATTGACATATTGAAAACCAATTAGTAATATTAAAGTTGAAAGTAGAAATTGCTTTTTTAACTTGAGGGCCCAATAAATTGCAAAAAGAATGTTCATTATAATTAATACAGGAACAACTAAACTGAAAATGGAAATTGTTGGAAAACTATTTGGTGAAATAAACGGAATTAAATAGGAGAGTAGTAATAAAAACGCGAAAAGAGAATTTAGTATAAAAAGTAATTTATTTAGCCATGATAATTTTTTCATAGCAAATTAGTTTTTATTGCCAGATTTAAACAGAAAATCCTTTTCATCTTTATTTAAACTTTCATATCCAGATTTACTAAGTTTATCTAGAATACTATCAATTTTCTGCTGGTTTTCATTTGATTCTTTATGTGTAGGCTTTCTTTTTATATTCTTTTTTTTATAAACAGTTTTTAGACAACTTTTTTCTTTTGGCTTAAAGATGTTAGTGAAAAAGTTGATAATACTTTCAAGTATTTTACCTATATCTAAACCTTTCTCAAGTTGTTTGGTATATACGAACCCTAATAAAGCACCGCCTAAATGCGCAATATTACCTCCAGAATTTAACCCATTTAAACCTGCAATACTCACTAGAATATAGATGAGTGCAATAATCCAAAGTTTAACTCCGCCAATTAAATTAAGTCTAATTTCATATGTAGGAATTTTAGTTGCTAAACCAACCAAAACTGCCATAATTCCTGAGGAAGCACCAACTAAGTATCCTCCAGGATTTAAAACTAAATAAAACAGTCCGCCAACGAATGTTCCTAAAATAAAGTAATTTAAAAATTGTTTTAGAGTGAAGAAACTCAGAAATAAATTTCCTATATAATATAAGAAAAGTAGGTTGAAAAACACATGAGGAAAATTACTATGTAAGAATCCATAGGTCAAAATAGTCCAAGGTTTTGAAATAAAACTCTCAAGATTTGAAGGTAGTGCAAACCAATTTGAAATAAAATCACCAAGGAGCGATAAAATAAATACAGCAAGTATTATATATATTAACTTTTCAGCAATAGTTGCATTATTGTATGCGTGTTTTATGTCATCTAGAATATTCATTAATCCCAACGCTTAAATTGATTTTTCTTCCATGTAAGCATAATAATTAATCCAATTAATGCTCCGCCAATATGTGCAAAGTGTGCAATGTTCCCAACAGAATATTTAGTTACACCAAAGAATATATCACCTAAAATAATTACAGGAATAAAATATTTTGCAGCAATTGGAACTGGGAAGAAAATAAGTGCCAATTTTGAATTTGGAAACGTCATTCCAAAAGCAACCAATACGCCATAAACAGCACCTGAAGCACCAACAGCAGGAGTGGTGAAAGTTCTATTAACAATTTCTAAATTAGCATTTTTATATTCTAATGCTGGATTCATTAATTTCATAATTTCAGATTCAGTTACTCCAGAACTTATGAGAATTTCTAGTGCGTTATTAAATTGATAATAATTTGCTAGAGTATATATAACACCAGCACCTAAACCTGCGGAGAAATAGAAAAATAAAAATTTGTTTCGTCCCCACATTTGCTCTAAAGGTGTTCCGAATGCCCATAAACCATACATATTAAAAATTAGATGCATAGGTGAGCCATGAATAAACATGTGACTCAAGTATTGCCAAAACCCAAATTTTTCATTTTCAGGAAAGTATAAGGCAAGTGAATCACTAAAATTTAATTTCAAAACAAAAGTGATAATAAAAAATATAATATTGATTATTATCAAATGCTTTACCGCATCTGTAATTCTATTCATCATAATCCAAATTTTTTGTCAATCTCTTGTATATCTATAGTTATAAAAGTTGGTTTTCCGTAGGGTGAATGATTAGGTTCTTTACAAGAAAATAATCGTTCAACAATATTCTCTTGCTCTTCAAGTGTTAATTGAGTTCCAGTTTTTATTGCCATACTTTTTGCTAAACTCTTTGCCATAATATCTAATTGGCTAAAACTAGTTTCAGGAATTTCATTTTTAATATCGTCCAACAATTGCTCTAAAATAATTGTAACCTGACTTTCATTAATAGTTGTAGGTATCCCTTTAATAATCAAAGTTTCTTTATCAATTTTATCAAACAAAAATCCAGTGCTTTCTATGTCAGGTTTTATTTCCCTTATTAGATTGATATCATCTTTACTGAAATTTATTTCTAACGGAAATAACAATTGCTGACTCATTGCTTCTTTAACGGTTATATTCTCTAAATATTCTTCATATAAAATACGCTGATGAGCCAAATTCTGATTGATATATATAAGCCCAGATTTGATAGTGCTAATAATATATTTTCCGTGAATCTGATGTGTTTTATTTGCGGGAATTGTATCACTAAATAATTGATTTTCATCAGTTTTTAATGATACTTGAGGTTCAGGGGATTCAATATCAGTATATAAACTTTCCCAATCAGTAGTTTTTTCTCTTTTATATGGAAACTGAATATTTTTTTGAACTTCTGTTTTAAATGGATTGAAATTTCTATCAATACTAATATTTGGCTCTCTATCAATTTTTTTGTCCTTAAAATCATATGGAACATCAAGTGTAGAGTCTCTATTAAAATCTAGTGCTGGCGCAACATTATATTGCCCTAAACTATGTTTTACAGTAGACCGTATAATAGCATATAAAATCTTTTCATTATCAAACTTTATCTCAGTCTTTGTTGGATGAATATTGATATCGATTGTATTTGTAGGAACTGTTAGATATAAAAAATATGAAGGATGATAACCAGAAGCAAGTAAGCCGTCAAAAGCATTGGCAACGGCATGATGTAAATAAGGACTTTTTATAAATCTATTATTAACAAAAAAGAATTGTTCTCCTCTTTTTTTCTTTGCAAATTCTGGTTTTGAAACGAAACCAGATAAATTTAACACATCAGTAGTTTCATCTATCGGAACTAATTTCTCATTTGTTTTTTTTCCAAAAACAGCAACAATTCGCTGTCTTAAGTTGCTAACGTTTAATCTATAGACTTCACTGTCATTGTGATACATAGAGAAATCAATAGAAGGGTGAACTAATGCTACACGCTGAAATTCATCATTGATATGTCTAGATTCTACAGTATTTGATTTTAAGAAATTTCTTCTTGCAGGAATATTATAGAATAAGTTTTTTACGGCTATTGATGTTCCTTTGGGAGTAGAAACTAATTCTTGAGATTGAATTTTACTTCCTTCAATTTTCAGGCAAGTTCCTAACTCTTGGTTTTCTTGTTTTGTTTTTAATTCTACATGAGCAATGGCAGCAATTGAAGCTAAAGCTTCACCGCGAAAGCCTTTTGTTTGTAAATTAAACAAGTCTTCTGCAGATTTTATTTTTGATGTCGCATGTCTTTCAAAACAAAAACGAGCATCAGTCTCACTCATGCCTTTACCATTATCTATAACTTGAATTAAGACTTTTCCGGCATCTTTTATCAATAACTTTATTGATGTTGCACCAGCATCAATTGCGTTCTCAAGTAGTTCTTTTACTACAGATGCAGGTCGTTGCACGACTTCTCCAGCAGCAATTTGATTTGCTACATGATCTGGTAAAAGTCTGTCTCTTATACACATCTCCGAGCCCACGAGACCTCTCTACATCTC
>CAJXUO010000155.1 GCA_913061425.1 uncultured Lutibacter sp. | reverse complement strand
CTACACCTCTCTATTCGTCGGCAGCGTCAGATGTGTATAAGAGACAGATTTAATAATAAGCACTTAAAAGCGCATTGTGAACTAAACAATTTATTACTAAATTAGCGGAAAAATTATGATAACATTGAACACGCGAATTTTCAGTATATTCTTCTTGATTTTCACAAGCACTTTTTCACAGCACAAATATCCTACAGATTACTTTCAAAATCCATTAGATATTCCAATGTATTTAGCTGGAACTTTTGGGGAGTTACGCTCAAACCACTTTCATTCTGGCCTTGATATAAAAACACAAAGAAAAGAAGGTTTTAAAATATTTTCCATTGCAGATGGATATGTATCTCGAATAAAAATCTCTCATTGGGGCTATGGAAAGGTATTGTATGTTACCCATCCTAATGGCTACACATCTATATATGCTCATTTAAAAAAGTACAGTCCAAAAATCGAAGAATACATTAAAAAACATCAATATAAAAAAGAGAACTTTGAAATTCAGTTATATCCAGAAAACACAGATTTACAGTTAACAAAAGGAGATGTAATCGCTTATTCAGGAAGTACAGGAGGTTTTGTTGCTCCACATTTACATTTTGAAATTAGAGATCAAAAGTCTAGACCAGTCAATCCTCTATTATTCGGAATTAAGATAGAAGATACTATAAAGCCTAGCATCAACACATTAGTTGCATATCCTCTAGATAGTGTTTCTCAAATAAATAGTTCAAATGCACCTTTACAAATAGTATCAATTAAGCAATTAAATAATGGCAATTTACAAGCAAGCAAAATTACTGCTTCTGGAAAAATTGGTTTAGGGATAAACGTTTTTGATCGATTAAATGGCGCACTTAATAAAAATGGAATTTACAGTTTAGAAATGTTTGTGAATGGTAAAAAATACTATGGACATACATTAGAGAAATTCTCATTTTCTGAATCTAAATATATAAACTTATTAATAGATTACGATCGATATGCAAATCTAAAACAGCGTATTCAACGTTGTTTTATTGACTCAAAGAATATTCTAAGCATCTATGATGAAACCAATGAAAATGGGTTTATAAATGTTGAAGATGGAAAAACATATAATGTAGAGATTGTTGCCAAAGATTTTATAGGCAATCAAAAAAAAATAATTATACCCATACAAGGGAAAAAAGAGCCTATAAAAATTTATAAAAGCATTAAAGAAACTCCCTATTATATCAAATCTAGTGAGTTTAATAAATTTTCAAAAGACGGAATTACTGTTGCTTTTCCTAAAAACACATTTTATAATGATTTCTATTTAGATTTTGATGTAAAGAAAGAAAGTGGTGATGTGTATGTACATGAAAAAATCGTTCCCTTGAACGGAAGATATACGCTTACTTTTGATGTCACTTCTTATAATAAAGAGCGTAGAGAAAAACTTTTTATCGCTAGTTATAATAGTAAAGGGTATCCTTCGTATACTAAAACTGTAAAAAAAGAAAACACTTTTTACACTTCGACTAAAAGTTTAGGAAAATTTTCATTAGAGACTGACAATGAGAAACCTACATTGAAATTAAAAAACATTAAACCAGAACAATGGCTAACTAATTATAAGAAGATTGTTTTAAAAGTTTCAGATGATTTATCAGGAATTAAATCGTATCGTGGTCAGATAGATAATGAATGGATTCTTCTCGAATATAATCCAAAATACGGTACATTAGCATATGACTTTTCAGATAAAAAATTAACAGGAAGCAAACATTCATTAAAAGTTATTGTTGTTGATAATGTTGGAAATACGAATACACTGGAAACAACGTTTTATAAAAAAGATAATTAATTTCAAAACTGAACTTACAACTTGAAAACCAAACTATATCTATCTATACTTTTTCTAAGTATCGCTAACATTCTTATTGCTCAAACTGCAACAGTAAAAGGAACCGTAAAAGATCCTTTCGGAAATCCTATTGAAAATGTTTCGATTACGTATGAAAAAACAGGAATTACTACCGACTCAATAGGAAATTATTCAATAGAAATAACTGCACAAAAGAAGATTAAAGTTAAATATAGTCACATATCATTCAATACTCTTTCAAAAACTTTTGATGTTCCTAAAGGTAAAACGCTGCGATTTTCACCAAAATTAAAATCTAAAACTGAGGAGATTAATGAAGTTGTCGTAAAAAATAGAGATAAAGATGCTCAAGGTGTTATAAAAATAAATATTGAAGATGTAAAGAAAATTCCAGGTGCAAATGCTGGAGTAGAAAACATCCTAATGACTTTTGCTGGTGTAAATAACAACAATGAATTGAGTACACAATACAATGTTAGAGGTGGGAATTTTGATGAAAACTTAGTTTACGTCAATGGAATTGAAGTTTACAGACCCTTTTTAGTGCGTTCTGGCCAACAAGAAGGTTTAAGTTTTGTAAATATAGATATGACGCAAAATGTAAACTTCTCTGCAGGTGGATTTCAAGCAAAATACGGCGATAAACTATCCTCAGTTTTAGATATTACGTATCGAACTCCACAAAAATTTGCGGCAAACGTTGGTTTGAGTTTATTAGGAGGAAGCGCAACTGTTGAGGGAAAAATGTTTGACGATAAACTTTCTGCTATCGTTGGAATTAGACATCGAAATAATAGTTTATTAGTAAACAGCAAGGATATTCAAACAAATTACGAACCACAGTTTTCAGATGTTCAAACTTTTCTTTCATATAAAGTAAATGAAAAATTGAAGTTAGATTTCTTAGGTAACTTTTCGTTAAACAAATACAACTACACTCCTATTACACGTAGAACAAAATTTGGAACTATTGCAAATCCATTAGAACTAATTGTTTTCTATGACGGCCAAGAAAAAGATAATTACTCAACAGTTTTTGGCGCATTTAAAGGTACTTATCTTGTAAATAAAGATTTACAGTTAAGTTTAACAACATCTGCTTACAACACACAAGAACAAGAGCATTATGACATTTTAGCATCGTATAGTTTAGGGGAGGTTGATTCTAATTTAGGGTCTGAAAACTTTGGGGAAGTAGATTTTGCTGAAGGAATTGGTTCACAGTTAAATCACGCAAGAAATAATATTGATGCACTTATTGGCAATATAAATTTAAAAGCAACCTACAAAAAGGATGACAATCAATTTGATTTTGGTTTAAAGTATCAGAATGAAGATATTAGAGACCGATTGATAGAATGGGAAGTTATTGATTCTGTTGGTTTTTCAGTAAGACCTCCAAATCATATTTCAAACAATCAACCATATGATCCTTTCGAAGGAGATATTGTTCCTTATCAAGATGTAAGAGCCAGAAACAACGTTCAAATTAATCGTTTTACAGGTTTTGTACAATGGAGTAAAAAAGATACTTGGAATGAACACGCAGTTTGGTATAATTTAGGTGTACGAGCACATAACTGGACAGTAAAAGGAGATGGGATAGTGAATGATAGTCAAACTGTAATAAGTCCTAGAGGTCAGTTTGCTATTAAACCTGATTGGGATAAGGATATGTTATTTAGATTTTCTACAGGATTTTACTATCAACCACCATTTTATAAAGAATTAAGAGATGCTGACGGAAAGGTACAACCAAATGTAAAGGCTCAAAAATCTATTCATTTTGTTTTGGGTAATGATTACAGCTTTGAAATGTGGAAAAGACCTTTTAAATTAGTTACAGAAGTATATTACAAACATTTAACTGATGTAAATCCATATACAATTGATAATGTTAGGATCAGATATGCTGCAGCGAATAACGCAACTGCATTTGCAACTGGTTTTGACGCTCGACTTAATGGAGAGTTTGTTCCTGGAACTGAAAGTTGGGTTAGTCTAGGGATAATGTCTACCAAAGAAAATATTGATCATCGAGGTGAAATTTCTCGCCCTACAGATCAACGATTCAAATTAGCAATTTTATTTCAAGATTATGTACCAACAATTCCAAATTTAAAAATGTATTTGAATTTAGTGTTTAATTCTGGTCTTCCAGGAGGTTCACCTTCATATGCCGATTCTTATCAATTTCAAAATCGATTAAATTCATATAAGCGAGCAGATTTAGGTATCTCTTATGTAGTTGTAGACCAAGAAAAACAATTTGATTCAGGGTTTTTAAAAAACTTTAAAGAATTTTCTTTTGGTTTAGAATTGTACAATATGTTTGACATACAAAACTCAATAACAAACACTTGGGTTAGAGATGTGTATTCTAAACGCTCTTATGGAATACCAAATTACATGACGAGAAGAGTGCTGAACTTTAAAATTGATATGAAATTTTAATGTGTTGGCACACTTATTGAAATCTCACTTCGTTATATAACAAAATTAGAAAATTATGTTTCAAAAAATCATAACATTAGGCCTTTTAGCAGGAATAACTTTATTCCCTGCTTCTTCTACGACCAATACGAACGAGTATATAAAAAGTGGAGAAGAACTTACATTTATAGCATCATTCAAAATGTCAGGAATCATGACTGATGTAGCAGAAGTAAAAATGAACACTTCAACAGTAAAAACCAAAACAAGAGAATTGTTGCGTTTAAAATGTACTGCTTCTACCTATGCGAAATGGGATAGTTATTTTAGAGTAAGAGATTTATATGAAT
>CAJXUO010000154.1 GCA_913061425.1 uncultured Lutibacter sp. | reverse complement strand
ACACCTCTCTATTCGTCGGCAGCGTCAGATGTGTATAAGAGACAGATATATAGTTGTTCCACCGTTCTTGTCAAAGCAACATACAATAAGTTCATGCTATCTAACTGTATTTCTTCTCTTCTAGAACTGTATAAATCTTGTCCAAAAACACCCGTATAAGATAGTTTTTTTGAATAATCAATTAGTGAAGTTTCAATGTTTAAAAACGCGTCTTCTTTTAAATTCTCATACCAAACTTTTGGCTTTATCTCTCTATAAATATCTAAATCATATGGATAAATAACAACTGGAAATTCCAATCCTTTTGATTTGTGAATCGTCATAATTCTAACCGCATTCTTCCCTTCAGGAATTGAAATACATAAACCTTCCTTCTTCTGCTCCCAATACTCTAAAAAATCATTTAACCCTGAGCCTCTTCTTTGTTGATATTCAAAAACGGTGTCTAAAAAAGAAAATATATATGCGCTTGAATCATTAACCAAATTAAAACTCCTGAGTATGTATTCTATTGAATCATAAAAAGGAAGACTTGAGAATTCATTTTCATTAAAGTCAAAATTATACTTTTTTAATGTTTCAAATATTTCGTTATTTGTTTTATGAATCAATTCATGAATAAAAACGTGTTTATCCATCTGATTGTCAATTTTATTACTTAAAAAATACAATGCATTTGAGAGCGCTTCTTTGTCTTCGTTTATATTTAAAAAAGAGACCAAATTGATAATGAAATCAACAGTTTCATTGTTTTTTAGCAATAGTGTTTCAGAAGAAATAATATCAATTTTTTGTTCGCTTAAATAATTCGCAACTGCTATTCCTTCCTTTTTTTTCCGAACCAATACACAGATCTCTCCTAATTCAAAGTTTGAATCTAAATTTTGAATTATTTCTAATGTTTTTTTAGCAAATATTAATTCTTTTTCTTCATCGTCTTTCTCTTTTTTTACAAATGAGATTTGCACAAAACCACCTTCTTTATTTGTCTTTTTTTGGTGATTTACAATCGCATACAACTCTTTATACTTCTCATTGTCAAAAAAATCAGAAACGTGGGTAAAAAATTGATTATTGAAATCAATTATTTGAGAGTAACTTCTATAATTAGCGCCTAAGTTCTTACTCTTTTTAGAGACTGTAAATGGATTCTTCGCTGCAGTTAACTCTATAAATTGCTCTGCTTTTCCACCTCGCCAGCGATAAATCGCTTGTTTTGCATCTCCAACTAGCATTAAACGTCCCTTATCACTATCTGTCGTTTCTGAAACTAAAGCGTTTTCTATCAACGGAATCAAATTTTCCCACTGCAATTCAGAAGTGTCTTGCATTTCGTCAATAAAATAGTATTGAAATTTCTCTCCTATACGCTCATAGATAAAAGGTGCAGGTTCCCCTTTAATTTGATCAGAAATTATTTGATTAAATTCAGCATTTAAACGAATATTGTTTTGCTCTTTTATTTCATTTAGTGATACATTAATGTGTTTTAAAACCGCTAAAGGGATTAAACTTTTTAAGACTAAATTATTTCGAGTATAGTCTTCATATAATCTTTCAGATTGCGAGTATAACTTCAATAATGTTGGTAGAATTTCTTCAATTGAAACTTTAACATCTTCTGACTTTGATTTAGAGTAAAGCGTATTTTCTTCAATTCGCTCTCTCAATTTATTTTGATCGAAAAAAGTGGCTTTTTCAAGGTTTTGAGCAAGATTTTTAAAATGCTTTGGAAGCATCGACCTATAAAAATCATTGTGCTCTAAGTTCGTCGATGTGATTACCTCTAAACCTTCGTTTCCAAGTTCCTTAAATTGACTTTCAATATCTATATTTTTCCTTTTTAAGCGCTTCTTTAAATCAATAAAATCTTGAATTGAATTTTTATCTAATTTTTTTAATTGCTTTACGTCATTTTCATTTAATAAAACTTTCGCAAAATCTCTTAAGTCGTTTGAAATATCCCAAGACTTATCATCATCTGTTTTTTCTAAAGAATAATCTATTAAAACTTGTGTTAGTTCCTTATCTAACCCGATTTTTGAAATCAATAAATCAACAGCTTCAGCCAATAATTGATTGGAGTCCATTTCTACTTCAAAATTTAAGGAAAGTCCTAAATCAAAAGAGAAATTTCTAATAATTCTATGTGTAAAAGCATCAATAGTAGTGATATTAAATGCTGAATAATTCTGTAAAATGTTATTCAAAACTTGTTTTGAGCGTTGTTGAATAACTTCTGATGAAAGGGCTGTTTCTTCTTTGATTATTGAAAACATATCTACTTGCTTACCTTCTGAAAAATCTTTTAAATTTTTCAAAACCCGTTCTTTCATTTCAGCAGCAGCTTTATTGGTAAATGTAATCGCTAAAATGTTTTGAAAACGATAGGGACTGAAATTGTTACCTGTAAAAAGTAAAATTTTTAGGTATTCTTTTACGAGTGTAAAAGTTTTCCCACTACCTGCCGAAGCGTTATAAACTTGAAATTGTGATTCTACTTGCACTCAATCATTATTTTAATGCAAATTACGTTTTTAAAATCAAAAAAGTGAAGAATCAGTTAGTGAAAAAATGTCTGAAATTAGATTAAAAGCAGGCCGTTCCTTTTCCATTTCCTCCTCGATCTCCAAATCTATATACCAAACTCAACGAATAATGAAAATGTTGAATCAACGGAAAATTCGCTTCTCGATATTTAAACATGCCCTCTCCATTAACTCCAAGTTGATCAGATAACCAATAGGTAATTCCTACGCCACTATTTAATGTCATTCCACCAGTTCCATCAATTGATGAGTAACCAGTTCCAGCCAATAGATATGGATAATACACATCATTATCATTTAAAATACTATATTGTAACGATAGGTCTAATGAACTGTACGATAAGTCATCAACAGTAAAATCCCCATACTTTGAAATTGTATTTCTGCTGTATGCAATGTCTAATGAAAGCCTATTCCAAAGGTGACGTGTGACATTAATTTTAGGCAAGCCAAAGTGATTCCAGTGATCGTTTACATTAAAAACCTCATTCCAAAAACTCCCCTTATTTCCTGTATAAATTTCAAGTTCATTTGAAGGAAAAAAATCTATTGCATTTGATCCAATTCCAATCACCCATTTATTCTCTTCATTTTGAGCAGAAACACTTGGCAAAGTGATTATTAATAGGATACAAATCTTTAAAAAAAGGTTCATTAAAAAAAGAGTTTAAAAGGTTAATAAATAGTAAACGTTGGGTTTTTACATAAAATTTCCGTTCATAAAGATGAACGGTATAATACTGTATTAATTGACTGCTTTAGCCTTTGTTTACTCTTTTAATTTCTTTCGTGAAATCTTCCAAATTTGGAATTCTCAAAAACATTTTGATTGCCTTTTCAACAATAATAGTTGCTCTTTTATCATCAAAACCTAAACCAATTGCAATTTTAGTTAATAAGCTAACTCCTTGTTCAGAAACTCTACCGTCAATTAACATCATTCTTGTTGAGTAATATAAACTCTCCAAGCGTTCCTCATAATTTGATGCAGCCCTTGTTGGGTAATCATTTGGGGTTTTTAAAATGCTCTTGTATTCAACATCTGTAATTCCTAAAATATCGGCTAACCTTTCTAATAATTTTTCTTCTGCTTCTTCTATTTTCTCATCAAATAAAGCCACCTTAACGATGTCGGCAAAATGACCAATGTTTCTTTTGTGTGCTCCTGTAGAATATAAATCTGAAAATGACATAGTTTTTTTGTTTTTGAATGCAAAGATACTTAAACGAACTAAATTTTTAAATTATTCACACACCTTTTTATACCGAAAGCATATCTTTGCTCAAAATATGATTACTTGAGTAAACAAAACATCGTTTCCGCTTACGAACAATCAACTAAAATAAAAGAGATTGTTAAACAATTACAACAGGACAAAAACCATTTTCAAATATCGAATTTGGTCGGCTCATCGTTGTCTTTTGTTATTTCTACAACTTTTAAAAAGACTGAAAAACCTTTCTTATTAATATTTAATGATAAAGAAGAGGCTGCTTATTATCTAAATGATTTAGAGCAACTTGTAGGAGAAAAAAATGTGCTTTTTTATCCAGGATCTTACCGAAGACCTTATCAAATAGAACAAACTGACAACGCCAATATTCTTTTGCGTGCAGAAGTACTAAACCGAATCAATTCGCGTAAAAAACCAGCAATTATTGTTACCTATCCTGACGCATTATTTGAGCAGGTTATCACAAAACGCGAACTTGAAAAAAACACCTTAAAACTTTCTGTAGGCGAAGAAGTTTCTCTAGATTTTGTAAACGAAATATTGTTTGAATATCATTTTAAACGTTCAGATTTCGTGACCGAACCTGGAGAATTCTCTGTTCGTGGTGGAATTATAGACGTTTTCTCTTTTTCTAATGATGAACCTTACAGAATAGAGTTTTTTGGAAATGAAGTTGACAGCATTAGAACTTTTGATATTGAAACTCAGCTGTCTTCTGAAAAATTAACTAAAATCAACATTATGCCTAATGTTGAAAACAAGTTATTAGATGAAAATCGTGAGAGTTTTTTAAAATATATTCATTCAAAAACCTGTCTCTTATACACATCTCCGAGCCCACGAGACCTCT
>CAJXUO010000153.1 GCA_913061425.1 uncultured Lutibacter sp. | reverse complement strand
CACCTCTCTATTCGTCGGCAGCGTCAGATGTGTATAAGAGACAGTACAACAGGTCATCAACTTAATTTATTTACAGGACCTCTTTATTTTTTATATAAAATTATTTCTACAATCAATCTTACTGAACAATTAAAAACTGAGTTTCCAGCCTCTAATTTTGTGCCAATTTATTGGATGGCTACTGAAGATCATGATTTTGAAGAGATCCAATATTTTAATTTCAAAGGTAGAAAAGTAAGTTGGAATCGAACTGCTTCAGGAGGTGTTGGTCGTTTGAAAACTAATGGTTTAGAAGAGGTTTTTAATGAGTTTTCAAAACTTTTAGGTACTTCAGAAGCTGCTAAGAAATTACGATTGTTATTTAGAAAGTCATATGTAGATAATACGAATCTAGCAGATGCGACTCGTTATCTCGCAAACGAATTATTTTCTGAATATGGTCTTGTAATTTTAGATGGTGATGATGTTCAATTAAAACGAGAATTATTACCAATTGTACATAAAGATTTATTTGAAAACACTTCTTTTAATGAAGTTACAAATACGATTAAAAAATTAGAGAAAGAATATAAAATTCAAGTAAACCCAAGAGAGATAAATCTATTTTATTTAAATGATACTGTAAGAGAGCGAATCATTTTTGAAGATGAACTTTTTAAAATTAACAATACAACTATAGAATTTGACAAGGATGAATTGTTATATGAGTTGAAATTACATCCAGAACGTTTTAGTCCAAATGTAATCATGCGACCATTATATCAAGAAGTTATTTTACCAAATCTATGTTATGTTGGTGGTGGAGGTGAGTTGGCTTATTGGTTTGAATTGAAGCAATATTTTGAAAAAGTTGAGATTCCATTTCCAATTTTGTTACTCAGAAATTCTGCCTTGCTGATTTCTGATAAGCAATCTACTAAACTGAATAAACTTTCAATTTCTGATGAAGAATTGTTTCTGAAGCAGCATAAATTGATTGATGAAAAAATTAAAGAAAGATCCTCTTTAAAGATAGATTTTTCTAAACAACGCACTCAGATTGATTCTCATTTTGAAGAACTTCAGAAAATGGCGAATCATACAGATAAATCTTTTAGAGGTGCTGTAGATGCTCAAAAAAAGAAACAGTTAAAAGGGCTTGATAATTTAGAGAAACGCTTGTTAAAGGCTGAAAAACGAGCACTTAAAGATATTGTGAATAGAATAGCTGATTTGCAAGATGAGTTGTTTCCTAAACAAAGTTTGCAAGAACGAAACATCAATTTTTCAGAATTTTATTTAGAATATGGAGATGAATTGATTCCTAAGATAAAAGCTGCTTTAAAACCTTTACAAGGAGAATTTACAATAATAAGATTGTAGAAGGTTGTTCATAAATTCGAAATAACGATTTAGTAAAACTAAAAAAGCCGAAGTATCTACTTCGGCTTTTTTATTATATATGTACTAGTTTTTATAAATGTATCACTTCACCATACGCATCTGCAACGGCTTCCATTACAGCTTCACTCATTGTTGGGTGTGGATGTATCGTTTTTAAAACTTCATGTCCTGTAGTTTCTAATTTTCTACCAAGTACTGCTTCGGCAATCATATCTGTTACACCAGCACCAATCATATGGCATCCTAACCATTCGCCATATTTAGCATCAAAAATAACTTTTACAAAACCGTCTTTGGTTCCTGCAGCAGAAGCTTTTCCAGAAGCTGAAAATGGAAATTTACCAATTTTTAAATCGTAACCTTTTTCTTTTGCTTGTTTTTCTGTCATTCCAACAGAAGCAATTTCAGGACTTGCATATGTACATCCAGGAATATTACCATAGTCAATTGCTTCAGTATGAATTCCTGCAAGTTTCTCAACGCATGTGATTCCTTCAGCAGAAGCAACATGTGCTAATGCAGGTCCAGGAGTTACATCTCCAATTGCATAATATCCAGGAATGTTAGTTTGATACCAATCATTCACTAAAATTTTATCTCTATCTGTTACAATTCCTACGTCTTCTAGACCAATATTTTCAATATTAGTTTTTATTCCAACAGCAGATAATAAAATATCAGCTTCTAATTTCTCTTCTCCTTTTTTAGTCTTTACAGTTGCAACAACTCCATTTCCTGAAGTATCAACAGCTTCAACTGAAGAATTTGTCATCACTTTAATTCCAGATTTTTTTAATGATTTTTCAAATTGCTTTGAAATATCTAAATCTTCTACTGGAACAACATTTGGCATAAATTCAACAACAGTTACATCAGTTCCCATTGAGTTATAAAAATGTGCAAATTCAACTCCAATAGCACCAGAACCAACAATAATCATTTTTTCTGGTTGTTTTGGTAATGACATTGCTTGTCTATATCCAATAACTTTTACGCCATCTTGTGGTAAACTTGGCAACTCTCTACTTCTTGCTCCAGTTGCAATAATAATATTGTCTGCACTATATTCCGTTACTTTACCATCAGCATCAGTAACATCAACTTTTTTACCAGTTTTTATTTTCCCAAAACCATTAATAACATCAATTTTGTTCTTTTTCATCAGAAACTGAACACCTTTACTCATTCCTTCTGCAACTCCACGACTGCGTTTAATAACAGCTTCAAAGTCTTTATCTATCGCTTCAGCCTTTAATCCATAATCATCTACATGCTTTAAATAATTATATACTTCAGCACTTTTTAAAAGCGCCTTTGTTGGAATACATCCCCAATTTAAGCAAATACCTCCAAGGTTTTCTTTCTCTACAATTGCAACTTTAAAACCAAGTTGTGAAGCTCTAATACCAGTTACATATCCTCCAGGACCACTTCCGATAATGATGATGTCATATTTCATATTGAGTATATTTTGATGTTTTTATGCTGATTTTTTTCTTTTACAAATTTAAACAATAAAAGAGTAAAATTTATTAATTCTTAATAGATTGTTTTGTTGTTACTTTTCTTCTGTCACTCTTTCGACCGACTACATACGTTCAGGAACCTCGATTCCTAAAAGATTGAATGCGATTTTTATTGTTTCGCCCACTTTTTTTGAAAGCTGTGTTCTAAATATTTTTTCTTCTAGGTTATCGCAACCTAAAATTGGCACACTTTGGTAAAATGAATTATAACTTTTTACCAATTCATATGTATAGTTTGCAATCAATGCAGGACTATTGTTATTGGCACTATTTTGTACATTTTCTGGAAATAACTGTAATGTTTTAATGACTTCTTTTTCCTTTGGATGTAAATTGATATGTGTAATTTCTTGAGAATAATCAAAATCTACTTTTCGTGAAATTGATTGAATTCTAGCATATGTATATTGTATAAAAGGCCCAGTATTTCCATTAAAATCTATTGAATCTTTAGGGTCAAATAAAATTCTTTTTTTAGGATCTACTTTTAAGATATAATATTTTAAAGCACCTA
The DNA here is from genome assembly GCA_913061425.1 of uncultured Lutibacter sp. Taxonomy (GTDB): domain Bacteria; phylum Bacteroidota; class Bacteroidia; order Flavobacteriales; family Flavobacteriaceae; genus Urechidicola. The sequence goes on along the minus strand of CAJXUO010000153.1, from coordinate 1,223 downwards.
AGCCAATGGTTTTGTATAGTTTTTCTTTTTCCTCAGTTGAGTATCCTTCAAGTTTACCCAAATCCTCAGAAATTTCTCTTGCTGTATTTGTCATTTCAGCCATTAAATCATCAGCATCTACAACAGTTCCTTCACGAGATTTCATTTTTCCAGAAGGTAAATCTACCATTCCATAAGATAGGTGAGAGAGATTGTCTGCCCATTCAAATCCTAACTTCTTTAAGATTAAAAACAATACTTTAAAGTGATAATCTTGCTCATTTCCAACAGTATACGTTAAGGATTCTAAATTATAATCTTTAAAACGTTCAATTGCTGTTCCAATATCTTGAGTCATATAAACGGCAGTTCCATCAGAACGTAAAACAATTTTCTCGTCAAGACCATCTTCAGTTAAATCTATCCAAACTGAACTATCATCTTTTCGATAAAAAATACCTTTCTCAAGTCCATGTGCAACAACATCTTTTCCTAATAAATAGGTGTTGCTTTCGTAGTAATTTTTATCAAAATTTACACCTAACGCTTTATGTGTGATTTCAAAACCAGCATATACCCATTCGTTCATCATTTTCCACAAGGCAACGACTTCAGGTACATTTGCTTCCCATTTGATAAGCATTTCTTTGGCATCTAATATAATTGGAGCATTTTTCTTAGCGTCTTCTTCGGTGCTTCCTTTAGCTATTAAATCTGCTATTTGTTTTTTATATTCTTGGTCAAATTTTACATAATAATTTCCAACCAATTTATCTCCTTTGAGTCCTGTACTCTCTGGAGTTTCTCCATTCCCATATCGTTCCCAAGCCAACATACTTTTACAAATATGAATTCCACGGTCGTTTATGATTTGTGTTTTCCATACTTTTTTACCAGTTGCAGCAATTATTTCTGCTACAGAATATCCTAAAAGGTTATTTCTGATGTGTCCAAGATGTAATGGTTTGTTAGTGTTTGGTGAGCAATACTCAACCATTACTTCTTTTTGATTTGGTATTAATGTTGTTATTCCAAAGTTGTCAGTTGCATAAACAGTATTAAATGCAGCAATAAAAGTAGAATCAGAAATAGAAAGGTTTAAAAACCCTTTTACAACATTAAAATCTGAAACTTCTGAAACATTTTCTTTTAAATAGTCACCAATTTTAGTTCCTATTTCTACAGGATTCCCTTTGATAGTCCTTAATAGTGCAAAAATCACAATTGTAATATCTCCGTCAAAA
>CAJXUO010000152.1 GCA_913061425.1 uncultured Lutibacter sp. | reverse complement strand
TTCGTCGGCAGCGTCAGATGTGTATAAGAGACAGATTTAAAAATTTATAAAAATAAAAAAGAGCCTTCAATTGAAGGCTCTTTTTTATTGTCCGTTGTCCCGTCCTGAAATAGCGATACACTAAGACGCTATTCTGAATTCAAAGAATCATGAATACCTTTAACAATAGGAAGTAATTAACTCACTGAAAAATAGTTAATTAATAAAAACTGAAAATGAAAAGTTTCTTCCAGGAGTGCTAATTGCCGAAGCAAATTCTTTGTAATGTTGGTCAAATATATTATCTACTCTAAACTGAAAATCTATAGTTTCAGAAATCTTATATTTAGAGTAAAAACTGAATGTGTTCCAGTTTGGAGTGCCAACATATTGGCCAGTTAAAGAGTCGTAAGGTGTTTGCTCTTCATTGTCTATACCTTCAATTAGATTATAATCTTCTATTTTTTTAGTTCCATTGAACCTGTAATTTAGCGCTACTTCATATTTGTGTTTAGCAAAAATTAATTCAAGATTCCCAAAAACAGGAGGGATAGAAGACAATGGCGAACCTAAATCGTATGATTTTCCTTTGGTATACGTAACGCTTCCGTTTGTACTCCAATAATTTTGAAATCTTCCTTTAAAACTAAAGGTACTTCCAACTATATATGCGTTTTTATGGTTAACGTTTGCAACTGTTTCTACTATTTCATCATCATATAAAATTGTAGAACCTCCATTGATAGAAAATGATTCTCTAGCGATATAATTGTTTAATAAAGTGTAGTAAATATTCAGTCCAAAATTAAAATTTTTATCATTCAAATACTTTAAAACTCCTATTTCAGCATTATATACATATTCTGGTTTTAAATGGATGTTTGGGACAGATACAATCCCATTTTTTTCTCTAATTTTACCAACGTCATCTATGTTTGGAGATCTAAATCCTGAAGATATAACGGTATTTAATTGCCACTTTTTTGTAGGTCTAAATGTATAACCAAGCGTTGCTGTTAAAGAAGAGTTTTCTAGTGTTATATTGTTGTTTGGAAGTGTAATATACGTTTCGTCTATCCATCTTGCTTGTAAGTTTGTATAGGTATATCTTACGCCAGAGTTTAGAGTAGATTTTTCGTTTAAATCTTGTCTATAATTAGAATATAACGCTCCACTTGTGTAACTACTTCCTCCATCTGGATATCGAGATTGCACTACAAAATCATTCGTAAACCCTAAAATTTGGTTACCAGACACATTCAATGTTTTTCCCAACGAATTAGAGTTTACCTTGTTATGAGAAACTTCAAAACCATAAGATAAATTACGGTTAGATTCTTTTGAAAGCTGTGCGGAAAAATCGCCATTCAAATTAAAAACAGCGACACTTTCTTTTCTGTAAAACCTTTCTAAACTGTTAAACTTTCTTTGAACTCTAGATTCTTTTAAATTTTGATATGCTGCCGTAATTACACCTTTATTTAACCATTTTTTAGCTGGATTAATATTTAGTTGTGAACTAAGCAATAGTCTTTTTTGTGGTCCATAGTACCATTCAGTAAATTTCAACTCTCCTCCTGATCTTTCTGTAAGTTTATCAAACCTTGGTATATTTGAAGATATTGAGTGCTGGAGGTTGACCGTTAAATTTGTTTCTTTTGATACTTCAAAATAAAATTTTTGTAAAAAATCTGACTGATTATATCCCGTGTTTTTTTGAATATTTGGATCTGAATTTATAATTGCATTTGAGTTATAAAAATCAGACATATTATTAGAGTATTCATACACTTTTCCCCAATCTTCAAATCCATGATTTCTATTCTTCCCCATTTTTAAATCGCCAAATTTAGAATAAGAAAAACTTGTCAATGAGGCCCATTTTTTAAAGGAAACTTGAAAACTACCTTGATTTGTAACCTCATCGTTTACGGTTGAATATCTTGACATTAAATTATAATCAACCTTTTTTTCTTTATGTACTTTAGGTGTTTTGGTATAATAGTGAATAACACCGCCTAACGCATCTGAGCCATACATTACTGATGAAGGTCCAAAAATAACTTCCGAACGATCTAAAATTGATGGGGAAACGGTGATCGAGCTTTGCAAATGTCCTGAACGATAAATCGCATTATTCATTCTCACTCCATCAACGACCAATAAAATTCTATTCGCTTCCATGCCCCTTAAAACGGGGCTTCCGCCACCAAACTGAGATTTTTGAACTTTAATTCCAGGAATTGTCGCTAACAAATCAGCAGCTGTTTGAGGTGCTTTTCTTTTTATCTCCTTTGCTTGATTAACCTCTACATGTTCCGCAACTCTTTTTCTTAATTCCTTTTGATGACCTGTAGAAAGAATTACTTGGTCTAAAGCTTCGGCAATAGAGTGAAGATATATTTTTGGGGTTGATTTCTTTAATGTTCTTTTCAAAAATTCAACATCAATATAGGAAATGTGATTAACTAAAATTATTTCATTCTCTTTAAATATTGAAATATCTGCCCTACCATTTGTATCTGTATAAGTTACATTTGGATTGTTTTCGGCATATATTGTAACATTTCGTATCGGAAACCCTGTTTCAAAATCGATTACAACTACTTCTTGAGCCGCTAAAAAGGAGGTGCAAAAGAAGATGAATAATAATGATAAACTGCTCTTAATCAATTAAATACAGATTTTAATATGGTTAATGATTTTGGCTTTCTAAAACCGCTCAAATGTAATTCAAAATATCGAATTAAAATAGTCAAAACTTGCTGTCTTGTTTTGGCATTAAATTCTATTTTATCTAAAGCATCAAAATGTATGCCTAATAATTTTTTAAAGGCATCTAAATCATTTCCTGAAATATATTCAAATTTAGGAGGCGTGTTAACAAAACTACCTTCAGTCAAATCAAAATATTCAAATTTAAAATTATTTGTTTCTGGGTAAAACCCAAGGTACTTCGTTAAGTTTAATAAAAAATAAAGGTGAAAATTAGCAATCTTTTCATTAGAATCTAACCAGCCTAAAGAAGCTTCTAAGAATTGATACAGTTCTGTATTATTTTCTTCTTCCTGTATAGAATATGTTAAAACTTCGGATAAAAAAAAGACTATTGATTGCTTCGTAATATTTGTAAAAACCGTTTTGTAATGGTTTATAACTTGAGCCTCTTTTATACTGTTTAAGGCTGCTTTATTATTATGATTAGCAACTATTTTTAGTTGTGTTAAGGGTTGAAAATACGCCGTTTTTAATTTTCCTTTTTTTGAAGATAAAACACCCCTTAATAGATACGATTTTGAGCCTTCTAATTCAGTGTAGCATTTGACAATTAAATTAGAGTCCCCATATTTAATAGCATTTAAAACAATCGCTTTCGTTGTTACAAGCATAAGATATTAATTAATAATCGCAATTTTTGTTTTTGAAGTTTCGGTATTGTCTTTATTTGAAAGCAAAACAATATAAATTCCTGAAGCAACTTTTGTTCCTGCTAAATTTCTTTTATCCCAAACTACTTTTCCTCCTTGTAGTTCTTGACCTTCTATAACATTCGTTTCATAAACTAAATATCCTGCCGTATCTAAGATCTTTACATTTGTTCCTTGTGGTAAATGCGTCCCATTTCTCCCATCAATAGTTATAGCTTCATGTTGTCTTTTTGCAGGATTTGGATAGGCATAAACTTCGGCTAAAATGTCTCCAAAAGCAGCAACACCACTATTAAAAGCAACGATCCCTTTAGCGGTAGCAAAATAAACTTTACCGTTACTTGTATCTACTTTTATTTTAAGAATATTATTTGAGGGCAAGGGAGAGTTTGATGAGTTAAAAATATGCAATGTCTCTCTACCGCTAGGATTAGATTGGAGCGCCCCTCCGCCATCAGTTCCAAACCATTTGTTATCTGCGCCATCAATAGAAATAGTGTTTACTGGTTGGTCTCCTAACAGTTTCTTTGGAATTCCGTCATCTAAAATAATTATCGGTTCAGCATCATAAATATCAGCCTCAAAAAGTCCTGATGCGTTATAAAAGACGACCATCCCTTTTTGAGTCCCTATCCAAATTCGATTGCTTTTATCTGAAACAATCGTTCTAACGTTTGGGTCGGGTAAAGAGCCTTTTGTAGGTTCGGTGGTAAGCGCTCTTTTTCTATCTCCGTTTTCATTATAAACTAATGCTCCATTTCTTCTAGAGCCAATCCAAATACTATTGCTTTTGTCTATTATTAATTCATTTAAACCAAGCGCTCCACTTGTAAGTATTGAGCTCAAGTCAAATGAAGACCAAGATCCAGATGAATTTAACTTTTTTAATTTGTTTTCTACCCAAGCATTTGCAACCCATAAGTTTCCTTGACTATCAAAAGCACTACCATTGATTCTAATACTAGTATAATTAGGAGAGGCTGGAGCCAAATCCTCTAGACCGCTATTTGTGTGATTTAAAAATATTGATGGTTCGTCATTCTCAACAACTAACATTCCACCTGTAGCATTTGAGTTAGAGCCTGCCTGAGCCCATGAACTTAAATAAGCTCTATTTTCATGAAAAGGATCTATAGTAGCATGTACTAGATTACTCGCCGGAAAAGCAGGGTCGTATTTAGCGTTAGTCCAACCGTCTCCATTATAATGACTATAGCCTACCTTTTTATTTAAAGGCCCATAAGAGTCACTAT
>CAJXUO010000151.1 GCA_913061425.1 uncultured Lutibacter sp. | reverse complement strand
TTAAAGCATTTCTAACTGTTCCTTTACCATCTAATGTATTCTTGATACCAAGACCGTGAGCAACTTCATGGAACATTGTGTTTTCAAAAAATGCATCAAAAGTGATATTTTTACGTTGACTTTCATCTATTAAAACATCCGATATGGGCATTAAAATTTTATCAAATTTGGCTCTCATTGCGTTCTTCAATTGCAATCTTCGTGTTCCTTTTTCTAATTGAACCTCTTCATCATTAGGTAAGTTTATTGCAATTGTTTTACTTCCTGAATTACAATCACCAGCATAAAACACAACATCATATGCATTTAGATCAGAATCTGTTCCAGGAACTTCCTTTTTATAAGCCTCATCAACTGGTAATCCTTTTTGCAAAACTGGTAAATACTGACTGAACTTAGCCAATTTCTCACTCCAAGCTTGATCTTTAATTAAAACGTATCCTTCATGCGACGCTTTATTACCAAAAATATGATCTTCATATGTTTCAATTGGACCAATTACGATATCTAATGTGTTCGTTTTCATATCCATCCAAGCGAAATCACTTGGCTGATAGTTATCATCTAATAAGGCTTTTGAACGCAATTCTAAATACTTTTTTAAACCTGCATTGTCTGCCAATTTTGATGCCTCTAATAACAAATCAGATACTTCTCTTACTTCTTTTTCAAATTGCTTATGATATGGAATAGCGTATAATTTTCCGTTATCATCTCTTCTTACAAATGTGTAAATACTTCCTTTATTTTCAAAATCTGATTTCTCAAATTCTTCTTTAGTCATATCCTTTGGATAATAATTTGCACCGAGAGGTTTATCAGAAAAACCTTCCATAAAAGATTTATTACCGTTTAATCTATCCCAAGGACCATAATTAATTTCAACAAATCTTTTTGTATCAGCATCAGAAATTGAATTTAATAATGCTTCTTTATCTCCATAAGATTCATACCAAAACAGATCGTTCATCTTATCCGCCGCATTTATTAAAAGCGGTAACATTTGGCGTTCATTTTCTGTCAATTTACTTACATCAGCAGTTAATTTTACCGAAACATACTTATTCAAATTATTTTTCATGTCAGAAGTAATTTGCGTAGTTGGGTTTCTAGATTCATCTTTTGGTTTACATGAAAACATTACAATTGTAATCAGTAAAAAAGTTATTCCTTTTCTCATTATATTAAATTTTTGTTAAAGCGATTCTCAAAGTTAAACCTTTTCTAATTTATTTGGTCATAGATGTATAATAAAATTCTAAAACTACTAAATAATGAAAAAATTAATTTTTGTATTTGTTGTACTAATAACAATGAACACACAAGCACAAGACGGAAAAAGAGAGTTCAAAGAGGGGGAAAATGAAGAAAAACGAGCGTTTTTAAAAGACCTAACTCCAGAAGAAACTGCAACTTTGAAGACTAAAAGAATGACCTTACATTTAGATTTAACTGATGCTCAACAGCGTGAAGTAAAAAAAATAAATCTTGAGAATGCAAAACTCAGAAAATCAAAAAGAGAAGGACGTAAATATATCGACTCAAAGCCAACAAAAGAAGAAAGGCTAAAAATGATGAATGAGCGCTTAGATCAACAAATTGCAACTAAGAAAAAGGTGAAAAGCATTTTAAATGAAGGGCAATATGAAAAATGGGAAAAGAGCATGAAACATAGAACAAAGAAAAAAGGGGAACGTGGAAAAGGTAAAAGTTCTGGGAAAAGGAAAAAGATGAATTAATAAATAAAAAAGCGCCAATTGGCGCTTTTTTTTATTCCTATTTAGTTACATATAATTTTTGACCTATAGATATCGTATTGTCAGTAAAGCGATTGATTTTTTTCAACTTATCTACTGTTAAACCGTACCTTCTAGAAATAGAATACAATGTATCACCCTTAACAACTATATGTGAGTCTTGTTTAACTTGTTTAGTGGTTTTACCTAAAGCAAGTGCATCATACTTATACAATTCGTAATCTTCAATAATCTTGATTAATTTCTTAGGGTATGCCTTATCTGTCGCATAACCTGCTTTTCTAAGTCCTTTAGCCCAACCTTTATAATCAGTTATTCTCAACTTAAACAAATCCTTATATCTTGTACGTTCAAATAAGAAAAGTGAATGATCTCTATAGGAAGATCTTGGATGCTTATAGACTCTAAAGCATTCTCCTTTCTCATCATCATCATGGCTAGTTTTCTTTCCTTTCCAACCTTTATGACATTTTATTCCAAAATGATTGTTTGATTTTCTCGTCAATACACTTGTTCCACTTCTTGACTCTAAAACACCTTGTGCTAATGTAATACTTGCAGGAATATTATACAATTTCATTTCTTGAATTGCAATTTCACTATACTGCTCTATATAATCTTGTTTAATCTCTGAATATGTTTTTGGAGTTGTATTCTTTACAACTCCAATCTCTTTTGGAGTAACTACTGCAACAACTTCTTTTTGTTTTTTAGTCGTTGAAATTACTTTCTTTTTAGAGCCGCAGCTTGTTAAAAAAAGTGATAGGAATATAAGTGCACTTATTTTTTTCATTAACAAATTATTTTCTTTCTATTATCAAACTATTTTTCTTTCTCAAAATTGTATTCATCCCTTCAATTCCTTGAATTCCACCAGTATGAACTAACAAAATTTTCGAACCTTCTGCAAAATAATTCTTATTTATCAAATCTACAACTCCAAACACCATTTTACCGGTATAAATTGGATCTAACTGAATTTTTGTTTCCGTTTTAAAATTATTAATAAATTCAATTAATTCATCGGTTGTCTTCGCATATCCACCAAAATGGAAATCTGTATTTAATTCCCAATTAGAATTTTTACGAGTCCATTTTTGAATTTCATCAGTCAAAAAATCTCCCTTTAACGCAGGAAATCCTATTATTTCCTGATGTTTTTTAGCAGAATTAATAATTCCAGAAATGGTCCCTCCTGTTCCTACAGAAACACAAATAAAATCAAATTGTTCTGTATCACTTGACAAAATTTCTTCACAACCTTTGACAGCCAATTCATTTGTACCTCCTTCGGGAATTAAGAAAAAGTCTCCAAATTCATTTTTTAAATTTGCAATAAAACGCTCTGAATTTTTATCTCGATATTCCTCTCTTGAAACAAATTTAAATTTCATTCCACAATTATGAGCAAATCTCAAAGTTGGATTCGTCTCTAAAGTGTTTTCGAAATTATCAGCAAGTTCTTCTCCACGAATTACACCAATAGTTTGAAAATTATTGTTTTTCCCTGCAGCAGCAACTGCAGCAATATGGTTTGAATACGCACCGCCAAAAGTTACTAGCGTCTTTTTCCCTTGAGATTGTGCTTCAAGTATATTGTATTTTAATTTTCGGAATTTATTCCCTGACACATAGGGATGAATTAAGTCTTCACGTTTTATATAAAGCGAGCTGTTTTTCTGTTTTAACCCAGAAAAAAGGACTTCTTCAATTATGCTTTTTTCAATGTTAGGCATTTATGGCATCATCAAGTTCTGACCAAGACATCATGACTTCATCAAGCAAGTCTTTTTTTGCTTGATAGTTTTTAAAGAAATTTTCATCAGCGCTTACTTTATCAAAATCATCGGCAATTAAAGCATCAAGGTTTATAATTTCTTTTTCTAAATCAGAAATTTGAGTTTCTAACTTCGATAATTTATTTTGTGATTTCTTTTGCTCTTTCTCCTCTTCTCTACTCAATTTAGAATTAGTTTCAACAACTTTCTTTTCTACCACAACTTTAGTCCTCTTTTCAGCTTCACGCATATTCTCCATCTTATGCTGCTCCAAGAAATAATCAATATCACCTAAATATTCTTTGATTTCTTTGTCTTTAAATCCGTAAACGGTATCTGTCAACCCTTGTAAGAAATCTCTATCATGCGACACTAAAATTAATGTTCCGTCAAAGTTTTTTAAGGCTTTTTTCAATACGTTTTTAGAAGCCATATCCAAGTGATTTGTTGGCTCATCCATTATCAACACATTAAATGGTGACAATAATAGTTTACATAGTGCTAAACGGTTACGCTCTCCTCCAGAAAGCACTTTTGCCTTTTTTTCTGCAGCATCACCACTAAATAAAAATGACCCTAACATATCTCTAACTCTTGCTCTGTTAGAATCTGTTGCTGCATCTTCCATAATTTGTAAAACAGTTTGTTCTGGCGGTAAGTGTTCTGATTGATTTTGAGCAAAATATCCAATCTCTACATTATGACCTAACTTTAAATGACCTTCAAAAGGAATGTCTCCAACCATCATTTTTGCCAAGGTAGATTTCCCTTGTCCGTTTTGACCAACAAAAGCAATTCTACTGTTTCTTTCAATCAATAAATCTACATTTTCGAGCACGTGCTTATCACCGTAACTCTTACTCAACTTTTCTGCTTCAACAACAATTTTTCCAGGCTCTTTAGAAATTGCAAAACGAATATTCATTGCTGCAGTATCGTCTTGATCTACTTCAATCAACTCTACCTTATCTAATTGCTTCATTAACGATTGCGCCATAGAAGCCTTACTTGCCTTCGCTTTAAATTTATTTATTAAATGTTGTTTCTGCTTAATTTCTTTTTCTTGATTTTTCTGTGCTTGTAACTGCTTTTCTTTAATTTCTGCTCTTAATAATAAGAATTGAGAATATG
>CAJXUO010000150.1 GCA_913061425.1 uncultured Lutibacter sp. | reverse complement strand
CATCTACTCATGGCGCTTTCGGTACTATTGCTTTTGGAATAGGAACAAGTCAAGTTGCACAAGTATTTGCAAGTCAATGTTTATTGTTACAAAAACCAAAAAGTTTACGAGTTTCTGTTACTGGAAAATTAAAATCTGGCGTTTTACCAAAGGATGTAATTTTATATATTATTGCTAAATTAGGCACTAATTCAGGTACAGGATATTTTTGTGAATATGCAGGAAATGTATTTGAAGAGATGTCTATGGAGGGGCGAATGACGGTTTGTAATATGAGTATTGAGATGGGAGCAAGAGGCGGTATGATTGCACCAGACGAAACAACTTTTGAATATGTAAAAGGGAAAGAATTTGCTCCTAAAGGTTCTGAATTTGATAAAAAAGTTGCGTATTGGAAAACATTGCCAACTGACAAGGACGCTCAATTTGATAAAGAATATTTTTTTGATGCCGAAGATATTGAGCCTATGTTAACCTATGGGACAAATCCTGGAATGGGAATGAAAATTTCTGAAAGGATTCCTGAGTTGAATGATGATTCATTTGAAAAATCATTAAAATATATGAACTTCTCTAAAGGAGAAAGTTTAATAAATACATCAATAAACTATGTGTTTATTGGAAGTTGTACCAATTCTAGAATAGAAGATTTTAGAATTGTTGCAGATTATGTGAAAGGAAAACAAAAAGCAACAAATGTGAACGCTTGGTTAGTTCCTGGATCACAAAAAGTTGCGAAACAGATACAAGAAGAAGGATTACAAACTGTTTTTGAAAATGCAGGTTTTGTTTTACGTCAACCTGGATGTTCTGCTTGTTTAGCAATGAATGATGATAAAATACCAGAAGGCGAATATTGTGTTTCTACATCTAATAGAAATTTTGAAGGAAGACAAGGTCAAGGTTCAAGAACAATATTAGCAAGTCCATTAATGGCTGCTGCTGCTGCAATTGAAGGAAAAATAATTGACATTACTAAACAGTTGAACTAAAATGGAAAAGTTTTTAAAATTAACAGATACTGCTGTTCCGGTTTCAATAGAAAATATAGATACAGATCAAATAATCCCTGCTCGTTTCTTAAAGGCGACAGATAAATTAGGGTTTGGAGATAATGTTTTTAGAGATTGGAGATATAATAAAGATGGAAGTGTAAATGAAAAATTCGCTTTAAATAATCCGAAATATAAAGGAAGTATTTTAGTTGCTGGAAATAATTTCGGCTGTGGTTCTAGTAGAGAGCATGCAGCATGGGCGCTTGACGGTTACGGATTTAAAGTTATTGTAAGTAGTTTTTTTGCTGATATTTTTAAAGGAAATGCCCTAAATAACGGTTTGTTACCAATTCAAGTTTCACCAGATTTTTTAAAGCAATTATTAAGCGAGATTGAAAAAAATCCTGAAACTAAATTAACAGTAGATTTAGTAAATCAAGAATTGAAAACAGGATTTGGAAGTGAGTCTTTTGACATTGACGCTTATAAAAAAGTATGTATATTAAATGGCTATGACGATATTGATTTTTTAATTAGTAAAAAAGATAAAATAACTGCTTTTGAAGCTCAAAACAACTAAACAATGAAACGAGCATGTTAAATCATCACCCAATAGAATGATTAATAGCGAACAGCATTCCTGTACTGAGCGAAGTCGAAGTATGACCTTTGAAACAATAAATATAAACACATGAAATACAATATAGCAGTTATTCCAGGAGATGGAATTGGACCAGAAGTAATAGAACAAGCGAAGAAAGTTTTAAATGCAGTAAGTTATGTTTACGATCATACTTTTATTTATACTGAAGGTTTGATGGGTGCTTGTGCAATTGATAAAACAGGAAATCCGTTGCCAGAGAAAACTCTTGAGATTTGTAAAGAGTCAGATGCAATATTATTTGGCGCTATAGGCGATCCTAAATATGATAATGATCCTTCTGCGAAGGTTCGTCCTGAGCAAGGATTACTTCGTTTGAGAAAAGAATTAGGATTGTTTTGTAATGTGCGTCCAGTTAAAGCGTACGAACAATTAATCGATAAATCTCCGTTAAAAAAAGAAATAATTGATGGAACTGATATTTCAATTTTCCGTGAATTAACAGGAGGAATATATTTTGGAATTAAAGAATTAAGCGATGATGGTCAAAGTGCTTTTGATGGCTGTTCTTATTCTGTTGAAGAAATAGAACGCATTTCACATTTAGCCTTCCAAGAAGCACAAAAAAGAAGAAAAAAATTAACATTAGTAGATAAAGCAAATGTTTTAGAGACTTCTAGATTGTGGAGAAAGACCGTAACAGAATTAGCAAAAACATATCCTGATGTTGCATTAGATTTCTTATTTGTAGATAATGCTGCAATGCAAATAATTTTAAACCCAAGACAGTTTGATGTAATCTTAACGGAAAATTTGTTTGGTGATATTATCTCTGATGAAGCAAGTGTAATTGGTGGTTCAATAGGATTATTAGCGTCTGCATCAGTAGGGAAAGAAAATGCATTATTCGAGCCTATTCATGGTTCATACCCTCAAGCAAAAGGAAAAGGAATAGCAAATCCTTTAGCGTCTATCTTATCTGTAGCGATGTTATTAAATCATTTAGGATTGATTGAAGAATCAAAAGCGGTAGAAAAAGCTGCGGAAAAATCTTTAGAATTAAGGGTAACTACGGTAGATATTAATTCGGAAAAACCTTTTTCAACATCTTTAGTTGGTGATTTTATCTCTGATTATATTCAAAATCAAAACGATACAAACTTAAATTTTCAAAACATTCATTTAGGTCAAAGTACTATTATTTAAATTCCATACACCTTTTAGGTATATATTATTTACTATTTAATTCTGTTATTAGATGTCTTGCATGGCATTAAAATTATAATAACTTTGTTGAGTAAATATATAACTGAATGTTTAAATACGGAATAGATCATTTAACGGTACACATTGCCATGGCAATTGCTAATGGTACTGAAAAGGCAATTGTTGATGTTCAAGCTCAAGATAAAGTTAAAGCTTGTCGAAAGAAAGTTGAAATTATGGCTGCTTCAGATAAAGCAGTTTATGGAATAAATACAGGCTTTGGGCCACTATGTGATGTTCAAATTACTCCTGAACAAACTAGTAAACTACAAGAAAACTTACTGATTACTCATGCTGTTGGAGTTGGAAATCCAATTGATAAGCAGTTGTCTAAAATAATGATGATTTGTAAAGTTCATGCACTTTGTCAAGGATTTTCTGGTGTTCGATTAGAACTGATTGAAAGAATACTTTTTTTTATTGATAATGATCTTTTGCCAGTGGTTCCAGAACAAGGTTCAGTTGGAGCTTCTGGAGATTTAGCGCCTTTGTCACATTTATTTTTACCTTTATTAGGTGAAGGTGAATTCTTTATCAATGATGTGATTGTACCATCAAAAGAAGTGCTTCAGAAATACAATTTAAAGCCATTAAAATTAGAAGCCAAAGAAGGTTTAGGGTTGATAAATGGAACACAATTTATTTTGGCTCATGCAATTATGGGACTTCAGAAAATGAATTATTTATTAGATTTAGTGGATGTTTCTGGCGCAATGAGTTTAGAAGGCTTCCAAGGAAGTGCTTCGCCATTTAGAGAAGAATTACATGCTGTAAGACCGTTTAAAGGAAATATTAAAGTTGCAGAAAGAATAAGAATGCTCTTAAGGGGTTCTCAAAATGTACAAAACCATTTAGAGTGTGAGCGAGTGCAAGATCCATATTCAATAAGGTGCATGCCGCAAGTGCATGGAGCTTCTAGAAATGCGATAATGCATTTAAATGAATTAGCAGATATAGAAATGAATTCTGTCACAGATAATCCAATTATTTTGAGTGATACAGAAGCTATTTCTGGAGGTAATTTTCACGGACAACCACTTGCAATGGCTTTAGATTACGCTTCTATTGCTGTTTCTGAACTAGGAAATATAGCAGATAGAAGATGTTATTTATTGTTAGAAGGCAAGTATGGTCTTCCTAGATTACTTACAGCGGCTGGAGGCTTAAACTCAGGCTTTATGATTCCTCAATATACAACTGCAGCGTTAGTTACTGAAAACAAATCACTTTGCTTCCCTCCATCAGCAGATAGTATTCCTACGTCATTAGGTCAAGAAGATCATGTGTCAATGGGAAGTATTTCAGGAAGACAGTTCAATCAAATTATTGGAAACTTAGAGAAAATTATTGCAATAGAATTAATGTATGGAGCACAAGCATTAGAGTTTAGAAGACCTAATACTTTTTCATCAATCATTGAAGGTAATTTTGCGATAATAAGAAAAAAAGTAGCGAAATTAGAAGATGATAGAGTGCTTAAAGATGATATCAATGCACTGATAAAAATGGTAAGAAATCAAGAATTTATTGTAAATTAATTATGACATTTCAAGAACTTATAAATCAAGGGATTCCAAATAAATTACCATCAAAAAGAGACTATCCTGAAAATGGTAATAGAGCGCCTAAGCGAAAAGATGTTTTATCAAAAGAAGAGAAACAACTTGCAATAAGAAATGCGTTACGTTATTTTCCTGAAAGTTGGCATGCCGAATTAGCACAAGAATTTATTACAGAGTTAAAAGAATATGGTCGTATATATATGTATCGATTTAAGCCGGAATATAAAATTTACGCTCGTCCAATAAGCG
>CAJXUO010000149.1 GCA_913061425.1 uncultured Lutibacter sp. | reverse complement strand
CAATTATATGTGTTATGCTAGGAACATTAAGCGCCTCTTTTGGAGGTGTTTTAAGAGATATTTTATGTAATGAAGTGCCTTTAATTTTTCATAAAGAAGTCTATGCATCTTTAAGTATTCTTGGAGCAATTGTATTTTATGCATTACTACAAACGCCTTTAGACATTAACATTAATTATGTGATTACAAG
This sequence comes from uncultured Lutibacter sp., assembly GCA_913061425.1. Taxonomy (GTDB): domain Bacteria; phylum Bacteroidota; class Bacteroidia; order Flavobacteriales; family Flavobacteriaceae; genus Urechidicola. The sequence continues at coordinate 4,496 of CAJXUO010000149.1, read as the reverse complement.
TGCTTTGGTAGTTGTTTTAAGAATACTAGCCGTAAAATATGAATGGGTTTTACCCAAAATTTATAGAGAGTTATAATTATTCTGTATCCTCTTCAACGTTTAAGAAGTCAGGAAATACCATAGGAGCCAAATCTTTCACGGGTTCATATAATACCGAATCTTCAGTATTCTCTTTATTTACAAACGGTATTGTACTGTTTAGTTTATCAAAAACGATTAGAAGAACACTTAATATCAACCCAATTTTTACTGCTCCAAAAACGCCTCCAAGCAGTTTGTTTAGAATTCCGAGTGCTGCAAAATTTGCGATTTTAGTAAACAACTTTCCTAATAAAGAAATAACGATTACAATCACAATAAATGTTACTGCAAAAGCACCAATTGATATATATCTTTCGTCCCAATCAACACTATCTTTCAAAAAATCTCCTATAAAATAAGAAAAGTGAATAGCGCCATACACACCAACGATTAAAGATAAAAGTGATGCTAGTTCTACAAAGAGACCTTTTAATAAACCTCTAATAAAACCAAATAATAAAAGTGCTGTTAGAATGATGTCAAATGTGTTCATGAAAATAGATTTTTGGTAAATATAAAAAATACCAAGAAACAATTCAACAAATAAAGGATTACACTATCTTTACGGTTATGATTGGAGATCAAAATTTAAAAGAAAATTGGGAGCAAGTTGTTAGTATTATTTCAGAGAAGTTTGCTGATGGCGACCGACTTGATTTAGATGCAATAATTTATTTGATAGGTGTTCAGGAGCTTGGAGTAGGCGCTAAAAAGTTCAAGAAAGATGAGAAATTGAATTTAATGCATATTGCTATTTGTAGGTTGTTAGAGCCTTATGGATATTATGAATTTGATTATTTCGATGATGACGGTTGGCCACACTATAAAACCAAAGAAGAATTACCAACATTAAAACCAGGCGAACAGTCTATTTTAATGAAAGAGTCTATTGTGCAGTATTTTAAAGAGAAAGAGTTGATTTAAACTAAACTTATTATGATTCCAGGAAATTTTAGAATAGTATCAATATTAGTAGTTCTGTTTTTTTTAGTGCCAATTTTAATTAATATTTATAAAGCGAAATTTTGGAATAAAATAGAGTTTCAAATTTTTGTTAAAATAATAAACAAGTCCTTAATTCTTCAAGTAATTATTTTAGTAGTAGGAGTTTTAACACTTCTTGTTATAAATAACTTTGTTGGGGAATTCATCTTTAAAGATGAAATAGCAGGATCAGTTATAACATATTTTGTTATTGGAGGTTTTTGTTATTTACCTTCTGTTGTTTTATTGAATCTAATAAAGTTTCTTCTTAAGAAGTTTACTAAGTAACATTCACGTTCCGTACCAACTTTGCCAAAAGACTTGGGAAAAAGCGTTTCAAATACACACTTCCAGTTTCTTTAAAACCACCAATAACAACTTCCTTTTTACGTTTTTTAATTGCACGGATCATTCTTTTTGCAAATACATCCGCAGGAATTCCGTTTTTGGTTGCTGTATCCATCGAGTTTTGTTTGGTCCCATTTCCAGTAAGTGCATTCATGGAAACGTTTGTCTGTACATATCCAGGAAGCACCAATGTTACATCAATATTGTGTTTGTGAGTTTCTGCTCTTAGGCTATCAAAAAAGCCGTGTAGCGCATGTTTTGAGGCAGAATAAGAAGAACGTAAAGGTGTTGCAACTTTACCAACAACACTTGTAGTAATCACATAATGTCCAGAATTATTACTAATAAAATGCGGTAAAAGGGCTTTGGATAATGCAACAGTTCCAGTGTAATTGATATCCATTATTCGCTTGTCAACTTCGATGTCAGTATCAACTGCAAGAGAGCGTTGGCTTATACCTCCATTATTTACGAGAATGTCAATTTTGCCAAAAAAAGATATTGCTTCGGAAACAGTTGTATCAAATTTTGAGTAGTCTTCAAGATCCAGCGGTAAGATTTTTATAGTTTCAGGATTTTCACATAAAGTCTTCACTTCATTTAAAGTTGATTCATTTCGTGACGAAAGGATTAATTTGGTGTCTAATTTAGAAAGTGCTATTGCCAGCGATTTACCAATTCCAGATGAAGCGCCAGTAATCCAAATTATTTTGTTTTTAAGATTCATAAATAAACTAATTTTTAGCAAAATAATCAATTATAGCGTACTTTTGATTTAATTGTTGAAATGAAAATTATAAAGAGATAAACAAATGAAAAAAATAGTATTAGTTGCCTTGTTAATACTGTCATTTACGGTAAAATCACAAGACACTATCCGAGTAAAAATGACGCCAAATGAAGGTTACAAATGGTTGATGTTGTATAAGATAAATGGTGCAAAGCAACAGTATATTTCAAAAGCAACAATTGAAAATAACGAGTTTAAATTACCTGTTTCAAAAGGAAACGCAACAGGAATGTATCGTTTGTATTACGATATGGAGAATGGTGGGTATTTTGATTTTATCTACAATCAAGAGTCAATTTCTGTAAGTTTTAATCCAAACTTACCTGAGCAAACTGCTGAGTTCAAAAAATCAGAAGAAAATAAACTATTACAATCTTATTTCAATTCAATTCTTAAAAAACAAGCGAAAATTGATTCGGTTCAAATAGCATATTTTGACGCTGTAGATAAAAAACCATTGCAAAAAATGTATGTAGACGGGCTAAAGGAATTGAATAGTATGCAGGAATATTTCGAAAATAAAACTGAAGGAAAATTTGCAAATTATATTATAAAAGCAACCAAGAAGTACAACAATCCTAAAATAGTAGAAACAGTTGAAAGTTATTTAAAAACGTTGAAAACACACTTTTTTGATACGATAGATTTTTCAAGCAAAGTCTTATTGAACTCTTCAATATTTGTTGATAAAGTTATAGAATACGTGTTTTATATCAACAGTTCTGAAGATCGAAAAACCGAGAAGAAACTAAGAGAAAGATCTATAAATGACGCAATGTCTATAATTGGTGAGAATAATGAAGTGAAGGCAGAAATTTTAAGTTCGTTAATTTATGCTTATGCAGGTCAAGAAGAATTAGGAGCGGTAGATTTTCTTAAAAATGGGTATTACAATCAACTACCAGAAGAACTTAAAGATGCTAAATTTATTTCAAATATTGATCGAATGTTAAGTGTTGCACTTGGAAGAGTTGCGCCAGAAATAACTTGGGCGAAAGATGGTAAAACAAAGAAATTATCAGAACATGAAGGTGTCGAAAATTATATAATTACTTTTTGGAGTACAACATGTTCTCACTGTTTAGAAGAAATTCCTGATTTGTATAAAGTCACTAAAGACAATGAGAATTTAAAGGTAATTGCTGTTGCTTTAGAAGTAGATAAGTTTGGGTTTGAGTACCATACAGAAAAGATGGACAAATGGATACATATTCTTGGATTGAATAAGTGGAAAAATGAAATAGCAAAAAGGTATGAAGTTAACGTTACGCCAAGTTATTTTGTGTTAGACAAAGATAAAAAAATCATTGCTAAACCAGAAGAATTAGCAGAATTATTAGAATTGTTGAGTAAGGAGTAAAGAATCTTAGAAATATAGAAAAGCATCTTCTAAATGCTCAATTTTTGTTTCTTTTTCAGTTTTTAGTATCGCAATAATATCAAACCGAACATCTACATCTAAATCTTTAGAAATTACATATTCATTGATTGCAGATACCGATAATTGTATTTTCTTCGGATTCACAAAACCTTGTGGATTACCAAAATAATCACTCGAACGGGTTTTGACTTCTACAACAGCAAGCGTATTTTCTTTTTGAGCAATAATGTCAATTTCAGCCTTTTGAAAACGCCAGTTTTTATCAAGAATAGTGTAGCCTTTTTCTACCAAATAATCAATAGCAAGTTGCTCTCCTTTTTTGCCAAGCTCGTTGTGTTGTGCCATTTTTATTCTTTAAAATTCACACAAGATTTAGTGCTATTAATAGTAAGTTCGACAGTTCGACCTAAAATTAATGCTCTATTGTCTGATTCATGGCCAGCAGGAAACTTAAAAATAATAGGAATGTTATCTGGAATAACATCTAAAATTAATTGCTCAATTGAAGCGCCCCAAGAAGTTGTATTTTTTTTGATACTCGTCATATTGCCTACAATAATTCCATGTACGTTTTCAAAATAACCTGCACGTTTTAAACTTTGAAGCATTCTGTCAATACTGTATTTATATTCGCCTATTTCTTCAATAAATAAAATTTTCCCATCAGTTGATAATTGACTTTTTGAACCCAACATCGATGCTAAAATTGAAAGATTCCCTCCAATCAATTGCCCTTCAGTAGTACCATTTCTATTATATATCGATGTTGGAATAGAGTACTCTAAATTTTCACCAAACAATGCTTTTTTAAATGACTTTATGGTCTCTGGAATATCTTCAGGAATATCTTGTAGACTAGTTCCCATCATCGCGTGTATAGTCTCAATTCCCATATTATGAATATGATTATGA
>CAJXUO010000148.1 GCA_913061425.1 uncultured Lutibacter sp. | reverse complement strand
CGCTTATCCAATTATTATTAAAGGGTTACAACGCTTAGAGTACAGAGGTTATGATAGTGCTGGAATCTTACTTTATAATAATGATGATGTTTCTATTTCAAAAACAAAAGGGAAAGTATCAGACTTAGAGGAATTGATGAGTACCGGTACATCTAAGCAAGGAAATATAGGATTTGGTCATACTCGTTGGGCAACACATGGTGTTCCAAATGATATCAATTCTCATCCGCATATATCAAATTCTGGAAATTTAGTGATTATTCATAACGGTATTATTGAAAATTATGATGCGCTAAAAAAAGAACTAATTAAAAGAAACTACACTTTTAAAAGTGATACAGATACAGAAGTTCTAGTAAACTTAATAGAAGAAGTAAAGAAAACCAATAATTGTAAATTAGGTCAAGCAGTTCAGATTGCTTTAAACGAAGTAATCGGTGCGTATGCGATTTCTGTATTTGACAAAACAAATCCAGACGAAATAGTAGTGGCTCGTTTAGGGAGTCCTATCGCAATAGGAATTGGTAAAGAAAACAAAGAATTTTTTGTAGCATCTGACGCTTCTCCTTTTATAGAATACACAAAAAACGCCATTTATTTAGAAGATGAAGAAATGGCAATTATTAGTGCGAATAAAGAGATTGAGATTAGAAAAATTAAAGATGATTCTATAATTACTCCTGAAATTCAACAATTAAAAATGAACCTTGAGCAAATTGAAAAAGGTGGCTACGACCATTTTATGATCAAAGAAATTTACGAACAGCCACATGCAATTACAGATACGTATAGAGGTAGATTGATTGCTAGCGAGGGGATTATAAAATTATCAGGAGTAGATGATCATTTAGAGAAATTTTTAAATGCCGATAGAATTATTATTGTGGCTTGTGGAACTTCATGGCACGCTGGATTGGTTGCTGAATACCTTTTTGAAGATTTAGCACGTATTCCTGTTGAGGTTGAATATGCTTCTGAATTTAGATATAGAAACCCAATTATTACAGAGAAAGATGTAGTGATTGCTATTTCTCAATCTGGAGAAACAGCGGATACACTTGCAGCAATAAAACTTGCTAAACAAAAAGGCGCTTTTGTATTTGGAATTTGTAATGTAGTTGGATCATCTATTTCTAGAGAAACTCATGCAGGAGCTTACACTCATGCTGGACCAGAAATAGGAGTAGCATCAACAAAAGCATTTACAACACAAATTACACTATTATCATTAATTGCTCTAAAATTAGGAAAGGCAAAGGGTAGTTTGTCAAATGCAATGTATCACAATTACCTTGAGGAAATGAAGTTGATTCCTGAAAAAGCAGAAAAACTATTACAAGCAAATGAAAAGGTGAAACATATAGCATCTGTTTATAAAAACGTTTCAAATTGCCTGTATTTAGGGAGAGGATATAACTTCCCTGTAGCTTTAGAGGGAGCCTTGAAGTTAAAAGAAATATCTTACATTCATGCAGAAGGTTATCCTGCAGCAGAAATGAAGCATGGCCCAATTGCTTTGATCGATGAAAACATGCCAATTGTTGTAATTGCAATTAACAAAGGGCATTATGAAAAGGTAGTTAGTAACATTCAAGAAATAAAATCTAGAAAAGGTCAAATTATAGCAATTGTTACTGAAGGAGATGTACAGGTTAGAGAAATTGCTGATCATGTGATTGAAATTCCTGAAACTGAAGAGGCGCTTTCACCTTTGTTAACTACAATTCCACTACAGTTATTATCATATCACATCGCTGTGATGTTAGATAAAAATGTAGATCAACCTAGAAATTTAGCGAAATCAGTTACAGTGGAGTAGATATGTGTGTTGGTAATCCTTACTCCGTAAAATGGGTGTTAAGTTTCTCAATATCAATTATAACCACACATCTTTGGGAATCTAATTATACTGAATATCAACAATATTTATTCAATAGAATTTGTAAGTATAAAGAAGACATCCTTACCCCTATAGGGTATATAAAGATATCCCAAATCTTTAATGATGAGGGGTTAAAAACACCTCGTGGTAATGTGTTTAAAAATAACCATGTTCATTCCATTTATAAGAAGGGTAAGATAAGAGAAGAGAGAATTAATAGAAAGGATATCGTTGAGGTTTCTGTACCTATTATTGAGGAAATAAGATAACACTCAACTTTTTTCTTACCCTTCTAAATAAAAATACTTCACCTTTTTTACGTTTTCCTTCACTTTGTAATACTTATACTCAGAACACATTGTTCTACTGAGTTGTAGATTACTTTAAGATATACTTAATCTACCGAGAACTACACCTGACACAGGGGGAAGAACCGATAATGAACAATACTCACCGATAGGTAAAACCATTCATTAGTGTACCGAGAGGATAGAAAAAAGGTATGAACTCGTAAAAATACATATAGGAAGAATCGTTGTTGGGGTATTTGTTAGATTCAACTGAAAAATGGTAAAGTTTTCAATAAAGGGAATAATTCCCTAATGGACTCCTTATATCTAATTGTGAAATATTTTAAGTATTCAAACAAATTAAAAAGTTTGAAAAAAAGATTACAACCTTTTACTTAAAACTAAAGGTTGATACTATTTATATAAAACTGTTTAAAGATGAAACAAACTAAATTAGATTCTAAATCTATACAATGGATAAAAGATAATCCAAAAGAATTCACTGATGAGTTAATCAGAAAATCAGAACTGGTTAAAAACTTCTCAGATGAACTTGAACCTTATCGAATTAGAAAAGATAAAGAAGGATATAGTAAATTATTCTATAAATTATTAAAAAAAGAAGAAGAGAAACAATGGAAGAAAGAATAACAAAACAACAATTAATGAAGATGTATAACGTAAATAGAACCACCATAGAAGAGTGGAGAAGAAGGTTTGGGTTACCGATGATACAAATATCATCTCATAAAAAATACATCAGGAAAACTGATTTATTAGAATGGGAAAATGAGATGAAACAAAATCACACTTTAGTGTAGTTTAAAAATGATTACAGTATCAAAATAGTTTTGATTCAAACTTTGATATACTATGAAGATTGAAAGAGTTATAGTTAATCTATCAGTTGGTTAAATATTGTGTCTTTGTTGTTTGATGTAATCCTTTTTTATTTACCAATCCCATCTTTTATCACCTATCTCCGTACTCCAATGTTCAACACCAGAAAGAGTATGTTTCTTATTGAAGAAATCACCCCAATTAGGATGAAATACATGATACCTCAAATATGTTGAGTAAACAACTCTAATCTCATCCTTTAAATCCTCAACAGATTCCTTACTCCAGTTTTTTTTGTATTTTTATAAAAAAAAGAGATGAGAAATTTATTATCAATAATTCTCCTTGGGTTTTTTATTCTCCTTGGGTTTGGTTCTGTTGAAGAGTCTAATGATGATGTCACGACGACTAAAAAAAATTATATAGTTCCATCAAAATTTATAAATAAAAAAATCCATCCTTATCCATTCTGGTGTGAGGAATATCTTCTGATAGACAATAATATGGAATTCACTCGTGTCGAATATAACTCTAGAATATACAATCTGAGGGAAAGTGTGACTATTAAAGGTAAACTAAATTCTGACGGAACTATTACCTTTTATACATCAAACGAATGGTACTTTGGAGGAAATACACATAAAACCAAAATGTTAGATAAATGGGAAGTTGATGACTATGATCCTAACAATATTCAATTTTCATTCTATGATTATGGATACATGAATAGAGGACCATCAGATTCTGGATGGGAAGAGTATAGTGTATGGTATAGGGATGATGAGTGTAATTACACTTATTAAATTCATGTATTATTTTGAAATTAATTTCTAATCTATCCAAGATATATTTAGTAATAATTAGTTCTTTTAGTCTTCTTGTTGGTTCATTAATTTATTTGATTTATCGACCCACCTCTTTATTAATGTTTACATGGTTAGAAATTCTTGGTTTTGAGAAAATAGTTATGAGTTTAAGGAAAACATTTGGAATTTTTGAACCTTCAGAATTTGTAATTTATAGTCTCCCTAATGGTTTATGGATTTTATCTATTACTATTTTACTTTTAATAATTTGGAAGGATTACTACAAAACAAATTTCAAATTTTACTTCACTTGTTTGTTTTTGTTGGTTATTCTACCTGAAACACTTCAGTTTTTTAAGATAATAAGTGGAACTTTTGATTTGGTTGATTTGTCAGTTAATCTAATTTTCTTCTGTTTACCATTTGTTTTTATTATCGGAAATAGGTGGATTAAATCCTTTCTGTAGTTAACTCCGATACCAATTTTTTTATAAAAGTATCTTGTCAGTTACAAGAAGACTCATTTTTTATTAAAAAACATTTCCAGGTTCTTCCAGAATAATCTTTTCATTTTGAAAAACTTCTAATCTATATGGTATTCCTGAATCACTTATTCTATTTTCCCAAACAATATATTTTAAATTTCCGTTATTAAATTCAATATAATTGTTTCCACCACTTCCTTCAAATATTCTTTGACCATTAAATAAAATTAAAGATGGTTTGTTACTTACATTCTTGTCTTCCCCTCCCCATGAAGAATACCTTAATTCTCCGTTAACTAGTTCGTCCACTCTAATAATAAACTTTTTTGTTTCAACAGAGTATACACTGTCTCTTATACACATCTCCGAGCCCACGGAGACCTCTCTACAT
>CAJXUO010000147.1 GCA_913061425.1 uncultured Lutibacter sp. | reverse complement strand
TCTATTCGTCGGCAGCGTCAGATGTGTATAAGAGACAGATTATAGGTGACGCATCAATCTTTTATATGTTTTCTGAAATTGCAATTAAAAACGTTTATAATTTTAATCCTGAAGCAAAATTATTGATAATGTTAAGAAACCCTATTGATATGGTACCTTCTTTTCATTTACAAATCCTTTTCACTGATGAAGAAGATATCGAAGATTTTGATAAAGCATTAAAATTAGAAGATATTAGAAAAAAAGGAAAAAATATTCCAAAATTAAATAGAGCCCCAAAATTGCTGGAATATTCTCAAATAGCCAAATATGGAGACCAGCTGGAAAATATTTATAAATACTTTCCAAAAAAACAAGTAAAGGTGTTGTTTTTTGATGATTTTAAGAATAGTAATCAAAACACATATTTAGAAGTTTTAGATTTTTTAGAGTTAGCTGATGATAATAAAACTGAGTTTCCAAGAATTAATGATGCAAAAACACCAAAAAGTAAATTTTTAAATAAAATTATTAACCGGCCACCAGCTTTTACCCAGTCTATTGCTAAAGTTTTAAGAAAAATATTGAATATGCCAAGGTTAGGTATCCGTAGTAAAATCAGTCACATGAATAGGGCAGCAGTTGTAAAAAAACCCATTTCCACAACTGCTAAAGATAAATTATTATTAATGTATAAGGATGATATTATAAAAACGCAGAAAATCACAAATAGAGATTTAAGTGCTTGGCTATCCTAAAAACAAAATTGTATGAGTAAGTATTATTTAAATTATTTAGACGAATTAGAAAGTGAAGCAATATTCATTTTACGTGAAGTTTGGGCACAATTTCAAAATCCAGTTATTTTATTTTCTGGAGGAAAAGATTCAATCCTTGTAACACATTTAGCAAAAAAAGCTTTTTATCCAGCAAAAATCCCTTTTCCGTTGATGCATGTTGATACTGGACATAACTTTCCAGAAACTATTCAATTTAGAGATGATGTTGTAAAAGAATTAGGAGTAAATCTAATTGTAGGCTCTGTACAAGAATCGATAGATGAAGGTCGAGTAGCTGAAGAAAAAGGTAAGAGTGCTACAAGAAATGCGTTGCAAATAACAACACTATTAGATGCAATTGAATCTAATAAAATTGATTGTGCAATTGGAGGAGGTCGAAGAGATGAAGAAAAAGCAAGAGCAAAAGAACGATTTTTTTCACATCGAGATGATTTTGGGCAATGGGACCCAAAAAATCAAAGACCAGAATTATGGAATATCTTTAATGGGAAGCATTTTCAAGGTGAGCATTTTCGTGCATTTCCAATTAGTAATTGGACTGAAATGGATGTTTGGAATTATATAAAACGTGAAAACATTAGTATTCCTTCATTATATTTTGCACATGAAAGAGAAGTGGTGAAAAGACTTGGTACGTGGATTCCAAATTCAGAGTTTCTAATTCTTGAAGATCATGAAGAAGTAGTGACTAAAAAAATACGTTTCAGAACATTAGGTGATATCACTATTACAGGAGGAGATGAATCTGAAGCAGATACTCTAGAAAAAATTGCAACTGAAGTAGCGGGAATGAGAAATACAGAAAGAGGTAATCGAAGTGATGATAAACGCTCTGAATCTGCAATGGAAGATAGAAAACGTCAAGGATACTTTTAAAAAAGATAAAAAATGTTAGATAACAATCAATTATTAAGATTTACTACAGCTGGAAGTGTAGATGATGGGAAAAGCACATTGATAGGTCGTTTATTATATGATTCAAAATCAATTTTTGAAGATCAATTAGCAGCTATTGAAAGTACAAGTAAGAAAAAAGGCCATGAGGGAGTAGACTTAGCACTATTTACAGATGGCTTACGTGATGAACGCGAACAAGGAATTACAATAGATGTAGCCTATCGTTATTTTACGACTCCAAAGCGTAAATTTATCATTGCTGATACTCCAGGGCATATTCAATATACTCGAAATATGGTTACAGGTGCATCTACAGCAAATGTTGCTACAATACTAATTGACGCAAGACATGGAGTAATTGAGCAAACAAAGCGTCATGCATTTATTGCATCATTATTACAAATACCTCATATTATTGTATGTGTTAACAAGATGGATTTAGTTGATTTTTCTGAAGAAGTATTCAATAAAATTGTTGCTGAATTTGAAGAAATTTCATCTAAAATGCTGGTAAAAGATGTACGTTATATTCCTATGAGCGCATTACTAGGAGATAATGTTGTTAATAGATCAGGAAATATGCCTTGGTTTCAGGGAGCGCCAATGTTGCATACTTTAGAAACAATGCATATCAGTAGTGATATAAACAAAGTAGATGCTCGTTTTCCAGTTCAAACTGTGATTAGACCACAAAACGAATCACATAGAGATTATCGTGGATATGCTGGCAGAGTTTCAAGTGGAGTTTTAAGACCTGGAGATGAAATTACAGTAATGCCTTCCGGATTTACTTCAACAATTAAGACAATTAATTTGTTTGAAGAATCATTAGAAGAGGCACACGCACCAATGTCTGTATCAATAACTTTAGAAGATGATATAGATATAAGTAGAGGTGATATGATTGTTCGTTCAAGGAATAAACCTGAAGCATCTCAAGATATTGAAGTGATGTTATGTTGGTTAAATAATACTTCAGCGAAACCTAGAGCAAAATATACAATTAAGCACACCTCAAATGATCAAAAAGCAATGATAAAAGAGGTTGTGTATAAAATTGATATTAACACTTTAGAAAGAGTAAACGATAGTGAATTAAACATGAATGATATTTGTAAAGTAAAAATACGAACAACAAAACCATTAATGATAGATTCATATAGAGAAAACAGAACAACCGGAAGTATTATTTTAGTTGATGACACAACTAATGAAACTGTAGCTGCAGGAATGATTGTTTAATTTTTTTTATGAAAAAAATTACATTTATAGTTTTATTTATATGCCTTGTAGCGTGTAAAAATAATATTAACTATTATAGTTTACCTCTATATTCTTCTAATAATATTTTAACGGCTGTAATTGAGATTCCTTCTGGAACAAATAAAAAATACGAATACAATAATACATCAAAAGCCTTTGAAATTGACCAAAAAAATGGAATAGATAGAGTTGTTCAATATCTACCTTATTTAGGGAATTACGGCTATTTCCCATCTACTTATTCTGACCCTAAAAAAGGAGGAGATGGAGACGCGTTAGATGTTTTAGTTCTTTCAGAAAGTGTAACAACAGCTTCTGTTGTTGAAGTTATTCCTATTGGAGTTTTAAAATTGATTGATGATGGAGAATTAGATTATAAAATAATTTCTATTCCTGCCGACCCATCAAAACAAATAATTAAGGTTAATTCTTTTTCTGAGTTTTCGCAAAAGTATCCAGAAGTAAAGAAGATAATAGAGCTTTGGTTTCTAAATTATAATAAAGACGACGAAGCTAAAATTAAAGGTTGGGGAGATGAAGTTGATGCATTAAATGAAATAAAATCAAACATTAAATAAAGTAAATAAGAGTATAACTAAATTTTTATAGAAGCATATTAATATTTATCTTGCTTCAAAATTAAACAAAAACAGCATGGACGAACTTTTAAGTCAACTTGATTTCAATTTCACAGATAATTTTTCAATAACCTCTTATGTAATAAATATAATTATTGCAGCGATTTTATTATATATACTATCAATAGTATATAGACGATATGGTAATTCTATATCAAACAGGAATCAACTTTCCAAAGTTTTAATTATAGTTGGTTTAACTACATTTATAATCATATCAATAGTAAAGTCATCATTAGCATTATCGTTAGGTTTAGTAGGTGCCCTGTCAATTATTAGATTTAGGACGGCAATAAAAGAGCCAGAAGAGTTAGGCTATTTTTTTATTGCGATTTGTATCGGACTAGGTATGGGAGCTAGCCAATTACTACCCACTTTAATTGGGTTTTTAATGCTAGTAGTTATCATCATTATTTTAAGTAATAAAAAACTAAACAGTTCATTGACTCAAAATTTAGTTATTAGCACAACTTGTAATCAAGAAGAGCGTTCAAATATTGTTGGTAAAATTAGTTCTATAATTGAAGAAAACTCAAAACAAGTAGAGTTAAAGAGATTGAATCATTCAGAGACTACAGTAGACTTGAATTTTTTAGTTAATGTTGTGAATTTAGAAAGTATTCAATCAATTTCAAAAGAATTATTAGGCATTGATACTAAGATGAACATTACATTTATTGATAATGAAATATAAAGTGTGTTTCTCAACACAATTTTATATCTTCATTTATATAGAAAATTAGTTTTATGAAAATTAAAAGCAATAAAGTAAATTACAAATCATTTTTTATAATAAGCATAGCATTGCTCATCTTATTTTTGTTATCATTAGGTTTTAAACAAAGAGATAATAATAAAAAAGCAAAAAGCAACAAAAAGGAGCATTTAGACCTTGAGCAAGAAACTATATTAAATGATAATTATAACCTATCTGATGTAATAATAAATAAAAATGGAATTATTCATCAAGATTCTATTTGTACAATTTACTTTTTTAAAGAATTAGGTACTCCAACATTGATGTATGATTATGAAAATGAAGCATCTGAAGATGAACTTTTCGGTAAGTTTAAATTAAGAGTTGTACTAAAGGACCTGTCTCTTATACACATCTGACGCTG
>CAJXUO010000146.1 GCA_913061425.1 uncultured Lutibacter sp. | reverse complement strand
CTACACCTCTCTATTCGTCGGCAGCGTCAGATGTGTATAAGAGACAGCTTTTAATCTAGTTTTTCAATATTTTAAATTGATATGGTCTTATAAAATATAATCTGTACTTATAAAGTTTGATGTTTTTTTATCTAGCAATTCTTTTAAAATAGCGTTATTATATTCATTGTCTTTTGAAGCAACAAAAGTTCTAATAGAAAATGAACGTAAAGCATCGTGAACACTTAAAGTTGCTACTGCAGAATCTTTTCTTCCTGTAAAAGGATACACATCAGGTCCACGTTGAGCAGCACTATTTAAGTTTACTCTACACACCAAGTTTACAAGAGTATCAATTAAAGGAGACAATGTTTTCACATCACTACCAAAAACACTTACTTGTTGTCCGTAATTTGATTCAGCCATATCATCTAAAGGCTCATTAATGTCTTTAAAAGATAGTATTGGTGTGACCGGTCCAAATTGTTCTTCTTCAAATACTCTCATATTTTTAGAAACAGGATATAAAACTGCTGGAAAAATATAGTTTTCTGTTGTTTCACCCCCTTTTTTATTTATTATTTTAGCACCTTTTTCAGTAGCATCATCAATTAATTCTTGGATATAAGCAGGTTTTCCTGGTTCTGGCAAAGGTGTAAGTTTTACACCGTCTTCCCATGGGTTGCCAAATTTTAAGGCATCTATTCTTTTAGAAAAACGTTTGTTAAATTCTTCAACGATATTTTCATGTACATATATTATTTTTAAAGCAGTACATCTTTGTCCGTTAAAAGAAGTTGCACCAGCGATACACTCATTAATAGTTAAATCTAAATCAGCATCTTCTAAAACAATTGCTGGATTTTTCGCTTCTAATCCTAATATTAAACGTAACCTATTTTTTCTTGGATGATTTTCTTGAATCGCATTAGCAGATTTACTATTACCAATTAACGCAAGGACATCAATTTTTCCGCTTTCCATGATTGGAGTAGCTAGTGTTCTACCTCTTCCATAAATAATATTTACAACTCCTGCAGGAAAGCTATTTTGAAATGCTTCTAATAAAGGAGAAATTAATAATACTCCATTTTTTGCGGGTTTAAAAATAGTTGTATTTCCCATTATAATAGCAGGGATTAACAGTGCAAATGTTTCGTTTAATGGGTAGTTATAAGGTCCTAAACATAAGACAACACCTAATGGTCCTCTTCTTATATGTGCGTGAACACCACTATTTTTTTCAAATTTTGCCGAATCACGATCCATTTTTTTGTAATCTTCAATAGTATCATAGATATACTCTACAGTTCTATCAAATTCCTTTTGAGAATCTGGTAAAGATTTCCCAATCTCCCACATTAATAATTTCACAACTTCTTCTCGCTTGGTTTTCATTTGGGTTACAAATTTCTCCATGCAAGAAATTCTATCTGCAACCTTCATTGTTGGCCATAAACCTTGACCTTTATCATAAGCAGAAACCGCTGCGTCTAGAGTTTCTAAGGCCTCTTCTTTTCCTAATTGAGGAATAGTTCCTAGTAGGGTAGGGCTGTATTTTTTGGTAGATGATATGGTAGATAAAACATCTGTAGTTGTGCCAGACCAATTTTTTAATTCACCATTAACTAAATAAGTTTTTTGATGAAGGAGAGACTTAATCTTGTACTCGCTTGGAATTTCTGCAAATAGATGTTTCATGATTTTAAATTTTAGTAAATTTCTTAATACTATTATTTTTATAAAAAATTCATTCCAAAGTAACAAAAAACAAGACTAAACTACCTTGTTTACAGTTACAAACTACGAAAAGGGTTTCGAAGTTTTACTTATAATATTATTAGCGAAAATAAAAGTTTATATTAAAAACTGAAATAAATCAGGCTTGTCATTTAAGTAGTCACCAAAGAAGTTTCTTTCTTTCATTTTTTGAATTAATGGAGCTAAATCTTTTGGTGATTTTAGTTGTAAACCTACAACTGCCACATCATTTTCTCGATTTACTTTTTTAGTATATTCAAAGTGTGTAATATCATCAGCAGGTCCTAAAATTTCGGCTACAAACTCTCTTAATGCTCCTGCACGTTGTGGGAATTTTACAATGAAGTAGTGTTTTAGATTAGCATACAATAATGCACGTTCTTTAATTTCAGCAGTTCTAGTAATATCATTATTACTACCACTAACGATACAAACAACATTTTTGCCTTTAATTTCGTCAGCAAAAAAATCTAAAGCAGCAATACTTAATGCCCCTGCAGGTTCAACTACAATGGCATCTTTGTTATATAAATCTAAAATTATCTGGCATATTTTTCCTTCCGGAACAGTAATCATATCATGAAGATTCTGCTTGCAAATAGCAAAATTTAAATCTCCAACTTTTTTAACTGCAGCTCCGTCAACAAAACTTTCAATTTTTTCTAAAGAAGTATTGATGTTGTTATGTATTGATGTTGACATAGAGGGTGCTCCTGTGGGTTCTACACCTATAATTTTCGTATTCGGTGATAACTCTTTAAATATAGATGACAATCCAGCAGATAAGCCGCCGCCGCCAACAGGTACAAAAACATAATCAATAGTTTTTTCAGTCTGTTCTATTATTTCTAATCCAACAGTTGCTTGGCCTTCAATTACTTTTTCATCATTAAATGGATGAATGAATGTTTTGTTTTGAGACTCACAATTTACAATTGCAGTATGATATGCATCATCAAAAGTATCACCATCAATAACAATAGTAACATACTCTTCGCCAAACATTTTAACCTGTTCAATTTTTTGATTGGGAGTAGGTGAGGGCATGTAAATAGTTCCTCTTATTTTTAATAATTTACATGAAAGAGCAACTCCTTGAGCATGATTTCCTGCACTCGCACATACAATTCCAGTTGTTTTTTCCTTTTCGCTCAATGAAGATATTTTATTATAAGCTCCACGTATTTTATACGAACGAACTTGTTGTAAATCTTCACGTTTTAATAAAATATTACATGAATATTCTTTAGAATATCTTGCATTGATTGTTAAAGGTGTTCTGTTTGCAATACCTTTTAGCCTCTCTGCTGCAGACTTAATAGCTGCAACTTTAGGAAAGTATGTTGTTTCTGTTCTCATAAATGATTATGCTATAACAGTATCACTTAAAGTTGTTTCAGATTTTATAACTTTCATTGCAGTCATTGAATCTCTTAGTTTAGACCCAATTATTTCTACAGGATGATTTCTAATTGTCTTATTAATAGCAATTAGTTCTTGATTATCTACTCCGTTTTCAGAAGTATAAGGCTTACCAATAAGATCAGTTTTTACGGTTTTCATAAAATCAGTTAATAATGGTTTACATGCATGGTCAAATAAATAGCATCCGTATTCTGCAGTATCAGAAATAACGCGATTCATTTCGAATAATTTTTTACGCGCTATTGTATTTGCAATTAGAGGTGTTTCATGCAATGATTCGTAATATGCTGATTCTTCAATAATTCCGGCTTCTGTCATCGCTTCAAATGCCAACTCAACACCTGCTCTTACAAAAGCAACTAATAAAGTTCCGTGATCAAAATATTCTTGTTCAGAAATTTCTTGAGTTGTAATTGTAGTTTTCTCAAAGGCAGTTTCTCCAGTTGCTGCTCTCCAAGATAATAAGTTTTTATCATCATTTGCCCAATCTTCCATCATTGTTTTAGAGAAATGACCAGAAATAATATCATCCATATGCTTTTCAAAAAGTGGACGCATGATAGTTTTCAATTCTTCTGAAACCTCATATGCTTTGATTTTTGCTGGATTTGATAATCTATCCATCATATTGGTAATTCCACCATGCTTTAAAGCTTCGGTAATAGTTTCCCAACCATACTGAATTAATTTTGCAGCGTAACTAGGTTCAATACCTTCTTCTACCATTTTGTCAAAAGATAAAATTGCACCAGTTTGTAAAACACCACATAAAATGGTTTGTTCTCCCATTAAATCTGATTTTACTTCAGCAACAAAAGAAGATTCTAATACACCTGCTCTGTGTCCTCCAGTTGCAACAGCATAAGCTTTAGCTTGAACGAAACCTTTATTTTGAGGGTCATTTTCTGGATGCACAGCAATTAATGTTGGGACTCCAAAACCTCTTTTGTATTCTTCGCGAACTTCAGTTCCAGGACATTTTGGTGCTACCATAATAACGGTAAGATCTTTTCTAATTTGTGTTCCTTCTTCAACAATATTAAATCCGTGAGAATAAGAAAGTGTTGCGCCCTTTTTCATTAAAGGCATTACTGCTTTTACAACATTTGTATGTTGCTTATCTGGAGTTAGATTTAACACCAAGTCTGCAGTTGGAATTAAATCAGTATAAGTACCTACAACAAATCCGTTTGAACTTGCATTCTTGTAAGATTCTCTTTTTTGATCAATTGCAACTTGTCTTAATGCATATGAGATATCTAATCCAGAATCTCTCATATTTAAACCTTGATTTAAACCTTGCGCACCACAACCAATAATCACGATTTTTTTATTTAATAATACATTTACTCCATCTTCAAATTCTGAAGAATCCATAAATCTACATTTCCCTAATTGCTCTAATTTGTTTCTTAATGATAATGTGTTGAAATAATTTGACATTTTTTTAATTTTAGTGATTGAATGCTTTAAGCATTTGTGATATTTTCATTTCATCTTTTGTAACAGCAATACGTCCTGATCGACTAAACTGCATAATTTCAAAAGCATTTAATTTTGTATGT
>CAJXUO010000145.1 GCA_913061425.1 uncultured Lutibacter sp. | reverse complement strand
ATCCAACGTAAAACCTGAGAATTTTTAAAAGTAGTCATTTAGACAAATATAAAATTATCTACTGATATAACTAAAATTCTATTGTGATATTATATGTGAGATACTTTCTTTATTTTTGAAGTATGATTTCAATTTCTCCAAAAGATATACCTACAGGAAAACTTCACGGTTATTTATTAGGTTCAGTAGGTCCAAGACCGATAGCATTTGCAAGCACTATTGATGAAGATGGTACACCAAACTTATCACCTTTTAGTTTCTTTAATGTGTTTAGTGCAAATCCACCAATTTTAATTTTTTCTCCAGCGCGTAGAGTGCGAGATAATACAATTAAGCATACACTGATCAATGCGAAACTAACCAAAGAAGTGGTTATTAATATTGTGAATTATGATATTGTACAGCAAATGTCTTTGTCTAGTACCGAATATGCTGAAGGTGTCAATGAGTTTGAAAAAGCAGGGTTAACAATGTTAGCGTCTGACGTTGTAAAGCCGTTTCGTGTTGCAGAATCTCCCGTACAATTTGAATGTAAGGTCAATGAAATTGTGGAGTTAGGGAATGAAGGTGGCGCTGGAAATCTAATTATTTGTGAAGTTGTAAAACTGCATATTAAAGAAGAAATATTAGATGAGAACGGAGTCATTGACCAACATAAAATAGATTTAGTTTCTAGAATGGGCGGAAATTGGTATTCTCGTGCAAACAAAGGACTGTTTGAAGTGCCAAAGCCACTTTCTACTTTAGGAATTGGTGTAGATGCTATTCCTATGGAAATTAAAAATAGCGAGATTTTAACTGGAAATGATTTAGGAATGTTAGGAAACGTAGATGTGCTACCTAATCAACAAGATGTTGATAAGTTTGCAGAACAACATCCTGAAATGGTAAGGTTTGAAACGGTTAAAAAGCATACATTTGCAAGAGAATTTTTATTAAAAAAAGATATTTTAAGTGCTTGGAAAGTGCTTTTAATAAAATAAATATAGAAAATGGAAGTATCAGGAAAGATTAAATTGATTAACGAACCACAAACTTTTGGTGCAAGTGGTTTCAGAAAAAGAGAATTGGTAGTAACTACAGATGAACAATATCCTCAAATGTTGATGATAGAGTTTGTACAAGATAAATGTGATTTATTAAATAGTTATGCAGTTGGACAAGACGTAAAAGTATCTATCAACTTAAGAGGTAGAGAATGGATAAATCCAGAAGGTGTTGCAAAGTATTTCAACTCTATTCAAGGATGGAGAATTGAAAAAGCACAAACTGAGGCTCCACAAAACAACGAATTACCTCCTTTAGAAGAATTAAAGGCAGCTGATTTATCTTCTGATGAGCCAGATGATTTACCGTTTTAAGTCGTAAAACGATAATTGAAAATTTTCATTCTGAGCAGTTATCTCTAGCGTAGTCAAGAGAGGCGAAGAATCTAAAATAATATTTAAAACCGAAGTTGATACTTCGGTTTTTTATTTGCCGTTACATTTATCATTCCTGCGAACGCAGAAATCTATAAATAGTGGTTCGTTTAGATTCCTGCCTTCGCAGGAATTCTTTATTTTTGTTCTATGCAGATATTGACCAACAAATTAGAATTTCCTCCAGTAACACAAGCAAATACATATGGAATGGTTGCTATTGGTGGCGACTTGTCACCAGAGCGATTGTTACTGGCTTATAAAAGCGGAATTTTCCCTTGGTATTCTAAAGGAGAACCAATTGCTTGGTATTCTCCAGACCCAAGAATGGTGTTGTTTCCAGACACACTGAAAGTTTCAAAAAGTATGCGCCAAATATTGAGAAAAGGCGATTTTAAAGTAACAGTTAATCAAGCTTTTGCTAAAGTGATTGCTAATTGTAAAAATACAAACAGAGAAGCACAAGGAGAAGTTGGTACGTGGATAACGAATGAAATGGAAACTGCCTATAATCAACTACATGAATTAGGAATTGCAAAATCTGTTGAGGTTTGGAAAGGCGATGAATTGGTTGGTGGATTATACGGACTGGAAATCAAGGCTATTTTTTGCGGAGAAAGTATGTTTAGCAATGTCAGTAATGCTTCAAAAGTAGCGTTTATACATTTGGTCGAAAACCATACTTATAAATTGGTAGATTGTCAAGTCTATAATAACCATTTAGCAAGTTTAGGTGCCAAAGAAATTTCCAGAACAGCGTTTTTGGAGTTTTTGAAATAAGGGTACGCTTATCGTTTTGGCTATGGTATGTTGTGGTTAAACTAGCTGTAATTTTCGCTAGCAATATCTTTTTTTATTATCTCTTATTTCGGGTAAATCACTTACCCATAATACATTATATCCGTTGTTGCACATAGTATTTTATTCAGTTTTCAAATCCGGTTACTGTAAATAAACTTCCAATGGAATTCCGTTTGGGTCACGAAAGTAGAATGCGTAATACGATTCTGTATATTCAGGATATTTTTTGGGTTCACGAGTGATTTTTACATTCAGTTTTTTAATCAGTTCATAAATTTTATCAACTTCCGTTTCGTTATTCAATTCAAATGCCAAATGGTCTAATCCAACATTACGGACAAATTTCTGACTTTTTTTATTTTGATCAAATCGTATATAAAGATTATGTTCGCCCTGTTTATAAGATTTCATTTTTCCAAAATCTACTTCGCTAACATGGTCAATTTCAAATCCCATTTCGATCAGTAATTTGTCATAAAACAATTCGGATTCATTGAATTCTTTCACGTTAAAAATTATATGTCCGATTATTGCTTTCATAGAATTTTATTGGTTTATTGTGTGCAACGTATTGATATGAATCGTTTGATTCATATCAAACGTAACGAAAATACACAAACTCTCGATTAAGCACTAAACTACGCATTATTTTTATACGGTGTTATGCACAGTTTTTATTTTTCCGGCAAGTAAAGTTTTATGTTTCCATTTCCAAAAAATACGTTGTCTAAATGGCCCATTTTTGTTTTGTCTTTTGTCAATAGATGCATATGTAAAAAAGTATCGTGATGCGTAAAAATCGCTTTATGTTCTGTTGAGAAAAACCCAAGAATGTCAGCTTGTTGATTTATTATGTCGTAATTTATTTGTCCTTGATGCGCTTCGTCTGGCGAACTTACTTTTGAACCTTTTGGCAAATTTACTATGTGAATTTTTGCAGTTTCTACAACTCCACTTAGTTTAAACATAAACGGTCGTTTTACAGATTTTGTAATCTTGTCAAGATAAGTTTCTAATTGTGAAATAGATTGAATGCTGTCAGGCAGATCTTGTTCTTTCCATTTGTTAATGTTTACGTAACCGAAAAATGGAGCTTTGGTTTTGTATGTTTCTTCAACTTTCATAGTTGTTGGAGTTAATACAGTCGATTTGTATGCTTTCCCATCAAAAACCATCAATTCGCCTGATAAATATTCAACTGGACCAAGTCCATACAAGTTCTCTTTGTTTGCAATTGTGTCAAGATTTATACTTCCATAAAGTTGTCCTTTCCACATTACATTTTTCATTTCTCCAATGATTTTTATGTCATTTTTTGTTAGTTTAGTATTTGTATTGCAACTTGTTATTAAAAGAATTATAATTGAATTTATTAAAATAATATTTTTCATTTTATGAGTTTTTAGTTAAAAAAATGGGAGTTTGTTATACCAAACTCCCAAAATTGTTTTAGATATTAAGATTTTGTTTCAGTTTTACGAACCAAACAAGCTTCTTTTTTATCTCTTGTACAGTTTTTTATTTCTTCTTCTGTACAAGCTTTTTTGTTTAATGAACAAGTGTTTTTATCCATTTTACAATTTTTCATTTGTTCTTTAGAACAAGTTTTCTTGTGCATTGTACAAGTTTTTGTTTGCTCACTACATTGTTTTTTTTCTTGAGCACTAACGCTTAAATTTACACATAGCAAAAGCGTTACAATTGAAATTATATTTTTCATTGTATTATTTTTCATTGTATTATTTATTTTTAAAGTCTAAATTTTAGTAAATAATTTTGGCGGTTGCCAAATTTTAGAAATATAATAATTAAGAATAATTTCTTTGAAGTAATGCTTTTGTTTTTCAGCTATTGATTTAAAGTAAACATCTGAAAAAGTGAAATTATTTGGTGGGAAAACAAATATTGAGGAAAGGTTAATATTTAAAATGCAGTTTTGTTTATTAAAAGGATTATTGTCGGCTTTGCTTTTTTGCTTGTTGCAATGTTGCATACATTTATTTTCACAAGAATCCATTATTTCCATTTTAATGAACTTTGCTGCTGGGAGCAAGTTTATTAAAATAAAGTAGGTTAATAATATGATTTTTGTAAATTTCATTATAGGAAATCAGTCTTTTTTAGCACAATTTTTATAATTACCACAAAGTTAATTTTTTAAAAGTTAAGAAACAAGCTAAATTAAGAATCAGTACCTTTGAAACTCAATTTAAATTGTTGTTTTAAATGAAACTCAAAGACGCACAAAAAACCGTAGATCATTGGATACAAGAGCATGGTGTTCGTTATTTTAACGAACTTACCAATATGGCGCAATTGACTGAAGAGGTCGGTGAAGTGGCTCGTATTATTGCACGTCGTTATGGAGAGCAAAGTGAAAAGGAGAGCGATAAAAATAAAGATTTAGGTGAAGAATTGGCAGATGTTGTCTTTGTAGTGTTGTGTTTGGCAAATCAAACAGGAATAAACTTGCAGGAAGCATTTGATAAAAAATTGGAATTGAAGACCAAAAGAGATCATGATAGACATCAAAAT
>CAJXUO010000144.1 GCA_913061425.1 uncultured Lutibacter sp. | reverse complement strand
GCTTTCTTAAATAAATTTAAATAATCTTGTAATTTTTCAACAAATTTAATTTTCGGCAAATTATCGGCAAAAAAATTTATTTCCTTTGGTTCACTTATAAAAACTTCTGGATGTGTTCTTAAAAATTCAACCATTGCGGTTGTGCCACATTTTGGCCCACCAACCACAAAAAAATTTGGTTTATTACTCATTTTTTACTCTTCAAAAAGAATGTTTCTAATCTTAATTTCTCCTAATCTTCCTGATTTTTTAAAGTTTTTACGCTCATATATATATACATCAATACTGTCAAAATGCTTAATATTTATCAATTTTCTTCTCTGAACAATATACTTATTCCCTTCAATAATTTTCAGTTTAGGAGAAAATGAAGATCTATAATCCTTTTTCAAATCAGAGTCAAACCCTTTAATCCCTATACTGTATTTATTTAAAGTTTGCTCATTAATTGAATCATTCAATTTGAACACAAAAGTGTAAATACTATCTTTAATTTTTTGCATCCCAAATTTTTCAACAACAAAACCATCAATAAATTTTTTATTCACATTTCTTAGGTCTAGTAACTTTTTTTCAAATGGTGATTCAGTTTTTTCAATTGGAGTTGAAACAATTTCAATTGTTTTTTCTTTTTTCTCTGTTTTACAACCTACAATTAATAACAGCAAAACCAAAAACACTCCTTTTTTTAAAATCATTTTTCTTTTAGTTTTAAATTTATTTTACTTAATATTTTTTTTACTGAATCATCTATTTCTTCTTTTTCAGTAAATATTTCAATGTCTGGGTTTTCTGGCGCCTCATAGGGTGCTGATATTCCTGTCATATTTTTAATCTTGCCTAATCTTGCTTTTTTATACAAACCCTTAACGTCTCTGTTTTCACACTCATCTAAACTAGTGTTTATATAAACTTCAACAAAGTTAACATCTTTAACTATATTTTTAATGGTTTCCCTATCTTTTTTATAAGGTGATACAAATGCTGCTAAAACAACTGTCCCAGCATCTATCATTAAATTAGCTATTTCTGCTATTCTTCTAATATTTTCAGTTCTATCTTCTGGAGCAAAACTTAAATCATTATTAATTCCTTTTCTAATATTATCTCCATCTAAAGTATAGGTCCTTATACCCTTCTTGTGTAATTCTATTTCTACTGCATTAGCAACCGTTGATTTTCCAGATCCTGAAAGGCCTGTAAACCAAAGTAAAAAAGAATTATGAGAGTTTAATTTTCTTCTATCTGCTAGTGAAATTTGATAACTGTGAGGAATTATATATTTTTTCATTTTTATTATATTATTTTTTTGGAAAGAAAAAATTACGAATACGTCCTAATGGTAATTTCAACCACAGTTTTTCGTGAAAATAATACAAAATAAATTTTGTAAACAATTCTGTTAAGGCAATAAAAAGTGCAATTTCATCAAATGAATTTAATATTGCTCCAGAAATAATAAAAGTCATTGTTGTTGCAATTATACGCCATGAAATAGTTTTATATAGCGTTTCTCTTGATGTAACTTTACCTTTCTTTAAAACGTTTTGCCATATTCTTTCATGAAAATAATAAATTACTAACTTAATTGCAAATTCGGCGACTCCAATTTTAATAGCGGTATCTATACTACAATTACCTAATAAACATGTAACGGCTAAAACTATTAATATAGTGTCTGTTGTCGCTAAAATTCGCCATGAAATTCCTTTTAAAATACTCCTTAAATGTGATTCTTTTTTATATGTGCTCATCAGTTTAAAACTTTTTTATAAAAGTTAACTAATTTTTTACTTTCATACCCCCACGAAAGTTCACTTTTCACTCTTTTATAACCCAAATCTGACATTTTCTCTCTCAATTCCTCATTGTCTAATAATTGAATTATTTTATTTGCGAAATCAATTGGATCAGTGTTTTTAGCATACAGTGACGCCTCTTTTGAAGAGAACTCCCCCTCTTTTAAGGTGTATTGAACAATTGGCTTTTTTAAAGCCATATATTCCATTATCTTATTCATTGTAGAAAGGTCGTTCATAGCAGTTGGTTTATCTGGGTTAACACAAACATCTGCGGTATTTAATACATCTATCATTGTTTGATCATCAACTCTTCCATAAAAATCAAAATGATTTGACAAGCCCATCTTATCACAAAGTGATTTAATCTCATTCAAATGTGTTCCTCCTCCAACAATTCCATAATGAACATCATCTCTTTTTGAAAGAATATATTTAGCAGATTCTAGAAGTAAATCAAGTCCTTCTTGCTCACCGATTACACCAACATAGCCAATCAAAAACTTCTTACCGCTTTTTAATTTTTCAATAGGTTCTTGGAGTTTCAACCTATCCAATTTTGGACCACTACGAACAACTTGGACCTTGTTTTTATCCATTCCTCCTCGTTCTATTGCTATTTTTTTATATGATTCATTGGTTGCAATCGAAAAATCTGCAACTTTAAATGTTAATTTTTCAAACAGCAATATCATTTTATAAAAAAACCCTTTTTTCTCAAATTTAGAAATATATAATTCTGGGTTAATATCGTGATGGTCAAAAACATATTTAACTCCAAAAAGTTTAAATATTATTGCTGTCAAGAATATTAAATCTGGAGGATTACATCCATGAATTACATCAAACCTTTTTTTAAAAAAAATTTTAAAACTTAAAAAAAACTCCCAAAATATAGCTTGTGAATATTCTACTAAATATCCTAAAGCTCCTTTACCTTCTCTTAATGGGTGCCTATAGATTTCTATATCATCTATTATTTCATAAGATTTATCATAACCTTTCATCTTAGGGCAAATAATTGAAACTTTTGCCCCATTCTCCTTAAGCGTAGTTGCTTCTTGCCAAACTCTTCTATCAAAAGGTACTGGAAGATTTTCAATAACTACAAGGATATGTTTACCAGCAAATTCCAATATAGTTATCTTTAGATGTTAGATTTTTATCAACTCTAACTAAGTCAATAATTATTTTTTCTGAAGAAATTGTTGGCAGAATTTTCGAAAATTCTTTTGCATTGTTCCCAATTACTAATACGTCAGAATTTTCAATTACATCATCGACGTTTTCTTTTAACAATTTATAAATATGTGGTATATGACTATTTACATATTCTTTATTTTTTCCTAATAATGAAGAGAGATGTACATTGCTATCATATACTTTTAAATCAAAACCTTTACCTATTAATGTTTCAATAACCTCAACTATTGGACTTTCTCTTAAATCATCAGTGCCAGACTTAAATGCAAATCCTAAAAATCCTATTTTACGTTTTCCTGTGTCGTAAATTAATTCTAAGCCTTTTTGTATTTGATAGTTGTTACTTTCTATAAGACTTGATAATAAAGGTGTTTGTAGATCTAAGTTTTTTGCTTGATTTGTCAATCCTCGAACATCTTTCGGTAAACATGATCCTCCAAATGCAAATCCTGGTTTAAGGTAATATGGGGAAAGGTTTAATTTAGTGTCTTTTGCGACGAGATCCATTACAACATGTCCATCAACATTATTTGCCTTACATATATTTCCTATCTCATTGGCAAAAGTAATTTTCATTGCATGAAAATTATTGTTAGCGTATTTAATCATCTCTGCCTCTTCAGGCTTAATAGAATAAACTGGAGCTTTTATGTTTTTATATAAATCATTTAAAGCGTTTAAACTTCGTTGACTAGTAGTTCCAATTACTGTATATGGTGGGTTTATAAAGTCTTTCATTGCTGTGCCCTCCCTTAAAAATTCTGGATTTGATACAACACCAAAACTCTCACCATCTTTTTTTCCTGAAATATCTTCAATAATCTCTTTACACACTTTTAAAGTTCCCGGTTTTACGGTACTTCTAATAACTATTGTATGAAATGAATTTTTTTCTTTAATTACAGTTGCAATCTGTTTAACAACGTCATAAATATAAGCCAAGTTTATTGAGCCATTTGCTAAACTAGGTGTCCCTACACAAACAAATGAAATCTCTGAATTTAAAACTGCTAATTTATAGTCTTGCGTAGCAGATAGTAAATTTTTAGAAACTGAATCTTGTATTTGTTCTTCTAAGCCGCCTTCAATAATAGTAGCTTTTCCATTATTTATTAAATCTACTTTTGCTCTTTCAATATCAACACCTATAACATTATGTCCTTCTTTTGAAAAACAAGCACAGCATACAACACCGACATAACCCAAACCAAATATACTTATATTCATTAATTATAAATTAAATAATTTAACACTCGTGTTAAGTAATATTTAACACCTCTACTTTCTTTATCCATACTAGTTTTCAAAATTAAACTCTCTTTTAACCTTATCCTATTTCCGTCAAACAAATAACCCGTTTCAAGAAGTTCCTTATTGTCGATTATATTCCTTACAATATCTAAGTTTTCAGATAAATCTGTAGATAATTTTTTTAATGTTTTATTTGGGTTTAAAATTAAATCTTCATGTTTAATTTTGGCAATTTTATGACCTCTTACTTTTAAAAAGGAAAGAGTAATTTTACATAATACATTTACTCCAAAATAGTAAATGTTAGATTTTAAAAAACCTTTAGCAGGTTGCTCAATATCTTTTTTATTAAAAGACTTAACTACTTTTACCGGGTCTTTTTTTAAATAAATATATTTTATTTCAACATCTTTTCTTTCTAACCTTGAGAGGTTTAGTGCCCTTAATGGATATTTTGAAGATTCAATAATTATTTTATCTGTGGTGTTAGCAAAAATTGAATCATATAAATCTGTCTCTTATACACATCTGACGC
>CAJXUO010000143.1 GCA_913061425.1 uncultured Lutibacter sp. | reverse complement strand
GACTAAGTCCTGCTTGGCTTTTTCATCATCACCAAACAACCAACGGAGCGTATTATCTTCCCAAATTTCGTGGTATTGCTTCTCGTTAATGATATCTCTTTCCTTTGCGAGATCTAATAATTTTCCAGGATATGAAGATTGCGCATCACTTTCCATTTCACCTAAAGGATACGGATCATCTAATCCCATAATTACTTGATTTGAACCTTGACGTTCTATCATTAGTTTTAAAGAATCTGTATCGTGTACTAACGTGTCAAAATAAATATTAGGATGTCCAACTGCTTTTCTTGGATGTATTTTTCCTTCAAATAAATCTGGACGACCATCAAAACCCTGTATTCTTCTACCTAAATTCATTTGCGCTAATTGTCCTCCATGAGCAAAACAAGTTCGGATATTTGGAAAACGCTCTTGCATGCCGTTTAAAGTATAAAAATGATACGCATCACCACATTGGGCCAACATCCAAATTAGATGAAAACGCCAATTTGTATTTGCTAACTTTATCATTTTATCTCCATCATACGGATGGATTTCAATGGCTAATTTATATTTATTTGCCAATTCAAAAATAGCATCATTCTCTTCATCAAACACACAACGCCATTGACCTATAGAATCCATAAAGTGCGTTGGTAAACACAAAACACGCATTCCTAATTGCTCAACACAACGTTCCATCTCCCATAATGCACCTTGAATAAATCCTGGATGCACCACAAATCCACAGGTGAATTTATCGGGATGATCATGTTGAACTTTAGCATTAAAATCATTTTGAAAGCGAAGCGCTTTTTTCATTTCTTCTAAACGCAATCCATTCCCATATAACTGAGAAAGATTTAAAACTACAGCATGATCTAAACGGTTTTTCTCCATCCATTCAATTTTCTCATTTAAGAAAAAACTAGAATCTGTAACAGGTCGCTTCCACCCTTTTTGAAGCATATGTTTACGCTCATCATCTACCCAAAAAATCTCCTTGTCTTTCATAAACTGAGGAATTTGTTCTGGATATGGCAACAAATGCGAGTGACCGTTTATACGTAATTTTCGTTTCATACTATTTCCTGCGAAGGCAGTAATCTTATTAATTTGAGTTTCGTTTTAATTGAAAATCAATGGTTATATTTTTTTAATCTATCTGAACTTTAGTTGGAGGATGCATCACAGCATTGCAATTTGGGCAACTTCGTTTTTCTTGATCGCTATAATATGTATCAAATATTTTCGGCATATCAGTCTCTATATTCTTGACCGTAAAATCTTCTTCATATAACTTTGTCACACAACTCTCACAAAACCATAACAATGCATCTCGCATTCCTTCAGGCCTTTTATATTCAATAACCAATCCAACAGTATTCGCTCCTCTTTGTGGAGAGTGCGGTACTTTAGGAGGCAATAAATAGATCTCTCCTTCTTTTATGTGCACATCTTTAGGTATTCCTTCATCGATAATTTTCAATACGATATCTCCCTCTACTTGATAGAAAAACTCAGGAGTTTCGTTATAATGATAATCTTTTCTGTTATTTGGACCACCAACAACCATCACAATAAAATCACCATCTTTCCACACACATTTATTTCCAACAGGTGGTTTTAATAAATGACGATTTTCTTCAATCCATGCTTTAAAATTTAAAGGCGATACTAATTTGCTCATAGTTTGTGTTTTTTAATTCTATAAATCTACAAAGATTTTGTTCTTCCACCATCAACAGGAAGGTTAATTCCGTTTATATAACTTGCTGCTGCACTAGACAAGAAAGCCACTGCATTTGCAATTTCTTCTGGTCTTGCAAATCTTTTAGCAGGAACTGCGTTCTTCATTCCATCAGAAACTTCATCAATAGATTTACCAGTTTTAGCAGATTTATTTTTTAATATTTCAGATAACCTTTCCGTTCCAGTTGCTCCTGGAAGTACATTGTTTACCGTTATTCCATGTGCTCCTAACTCATTTGCCAATGTTTTTGACCAACTTGCAACAGCTCCACGAATGGTATTTGAAACTCCTAAACCATCTAAAGGCTGTTTTACAGAAGTTGAAATGATATTAATAACCCTTCCAAAACATTGTGATTTCATATAAGGCACAACTGCTTGAACCAATACATGATTACATTTTAAATGTTGTGTAAAAGCACTTTCAAATTCATCTAAAGTTGCATTGAATACTGGACCTCCTGCAGGACCTCCTGTATTATTAACCAGAATATGAAATTCTAAATTAGAGTTCTCCAATATCCTTTTCAATTCATTTGGTTTCTGAAAATCAGCAACCAAATAACTATGTTTCTGACCCTTATTTGGAAGTTCTGATAAAACTTGTTTCAGCTTCTCTTCGTTTCTTGCAAGCAAAGTCACATTAGCACCTTCTAAAGCAAGAGCCATTGCAGATGCTTTCCCAATACCTTGTGTACTTCCGCAAACAAGCGCATTTTTATTTTCTAATCCTAAATTCATATTTATTTGTC
The DNA here is from genome assembly GCA_913061425.1 of uncultured Lutibacter sp. Classification (GTDB taxonomy): domain Bacteria; phylum Bacteroidota; class Bacteroidia; order Flavobacteriales; family Flavobacteriaceae; genus Urechidicola. The sequence continues at coordinate 2,346 of CAJXUO010000143.1, read as the reverse complement.
ATTCCGTACTTGATGCGGAATCTATTTATTATTAATAATCTATTCATACTTAATACATACATTTTTTGCTTCTGTAAAAAAGCGCAATGCTTCAAATCCACCTTCTCTACCAACTCCACTTGCTTTAACTCCACCAAAAGGAGTTCTTAAATCTCGCATCATCCACGTATTTACCCAAACTATTCCTGACTGTAATTGAGTACTCATTCTCATGGTTCGTTTTAAATCATTTGTCCAAAGTGTCGTTGACAAACCATATTTCACCTTATTTGCCATTTCAAGCACTTCTTCTTCTGTGTTAAAAGGCATTATGGTAACCACAGGACCAAAAATTTCTTCTTGATTTACACGACATTCATCAGTTGGCACTTCAATAACTGTTGGTTGTAAATAATATCCATTTTCACTGCCTTTGACAGTTACAATTTCACCTCCACACAATACTTTTCCGTTTTCTTCCTTTGCGATTTCTATATATTCTGCTACTTTTTCTAAATGAGGTTTTGAAACCAATGCACCAATATTTGTAGATGCATCACTTGGATGACCTACCTTTAATTGTTTTACTTTTTCTACAAAATCCTTCTTAAATCGATTATAAATTGAGGCTTCTACAAAAATTCTACTTCCACACAAACAAATCTGACCTTGATTGGTAAAAGACGAGCGAACTGAAGTCTCCAGCATATCATCATAATCACAATCAGCAAAAATGATGTTTGGGTTTTTCCCTCCTAATTCTAAAGATAACTTTTTGAACATTGGTGCTGCCACACGAGCAATATGTGCTCCAGTTGCTGTTCCACCCGTAAAAGATATTGCTTTGATATCAGGATGTGCAACGATGACTTGACCTGTAGTTGTTCCTAAACCGTGCACAATATTTAAAACTCCTTTTGGGAGTCCTGCTTTTGTACAAATCTCTCCTAATAAATAAGCGGTCATTGGAGTGATTTCACTTGGCTTAGCAACTACACAATTTCCAGCAGCAATTGCTGGAGCAATTTTCCACGTAAATAAATATAGAGGTAGATTCCATGGAGAAATACAACCGACAACACCTATTGGTTGACGCAATGTGTAATTGATAGCTCCTTGACCAATGCTTTCATGACTTTCACTTGCAAATTGCGTAATCGCATTTCCAAAAAAGCGAAAATTACTTGCTGCTCTTGGAATATCAATTTTTTTAGCGAGTGATAACGGTTTCCCATTGTCTTTAGATTCTGCTGCGGCAAATTGCTCTAAATTGGCTTCTAATAATTCTGATATTTTTATAAGGATTCGACTGCGATGCTCCAATGTCATTTTTGACCAAGAAGGAAAGGCTTTTTTTGCCGATTCGTATGCCAATTCAACATCTTTACTAGACGAATTTGGAATTTGACCATAAATTTCTCCATTAGATGGATTGTAATTATCAATCCAATTATTTTGAATAGGATTGACAAACCCTCCGTTTATGTAGTTTTGAATTTTCATTTAAACTTTCTTATAAGCAGTTACTTTAATCTCTACCACCAAATCTGGATGTGGCAATTGATGTACTGCTACTGTTGTACGTGTTGGTCCAGTTTCTTTGTCAAAAAAGGCTGCGTATGCTTTGTTATATCCTGCAAAGTCATTCATATTTACCAAGAATGTTGAAACATCAACAACATCTTTTATGGAAGCTCCAACTTTTTTCAAATTGGCATCAATATTTTTTAAAACTTCACGAGTTTGTACTTCAGCATTTAAATGCTTGGTTCCCATTTCGTCAATCACATCTACTCCAGCAATTGTATTGTCTGGTCTTCTTGAACTTGTACCTGAAACGAATATAAAATCTCCTACAACTTTCACGTGTGGATATGCGCCTCTTGGTGTTACTTTATCTGACATGTTATTTTAGTTTTTTGCTAATTCCAACAACTTCATCGTAGTTCTATAATTACGAGTTGTTGCTGTAACTTTTAATTTTCTTTCAAATAGATTGTTAGAAATTTTTGTGTTTCCAAATCCAGATGGACAATAAATATAAATCCCATCATTATCTATCTGATATTCATCCTCTTTAATTCCTTTAACTTCTATTTGCGTTTCTTTTGTTTTCTGGTTTAAAAAAACGAATGCTACTATTTTAGAGTTTTCTGTTGGATATGGATAATTTGCAACTACTTCCTCCCATTCTTTAACTGTTCTTGCTAATACTGGAACATCATATCCAAACTTCTCTAAGATCCCATCTTTTATCTTTTTACAAACAATTAACTTATCGTAGTCCGAAGTTAAAATAATATTTCCACTTTGTATATAAGTCTGCACATTTTGAAACTCTAAATCGTTTAATAAATTGCGTAAATC
>CAJXUO010000142.1 GCA_913061425.1 uncultured Lutibacter sp. | reverse complement strand
GGCTCGGAGATGTGTATAAGAGACAGCTATTTCGTTTTGTAACTCATTAATATTTAATAAGGAAAGATTTTCTCCTTGTTGTGATATCAATGGAATAAACATTCTAATCAAACCAAACAGGAAGCCTAAGAATAATGTCATTGTTACAACGACGGCAATGGTATTTGGAAATTTTAATTTATGTTTTAAAAATATAATAATTGGACGAGCAATTAATGATAAAACACCAGCAATAATTATATACACTAATACGGACTGAATTTTCCATAAAAAGAATAGGAGTAAAGCAACTCCAACAATAATTAAAAGAGCGCGAAGTATTCCGTTTGAAATAGTTTTTGAGTTCATAGGGTAAATATAAAATATTTCTCTGAGTAAACTGAATAGAGAATTATTTTTCTACAAAAAGTCTAAGCCTTCTATCTTTTACTTGATGTTCTGATAACTCTTTTAATGGATGTGTAAATACTGACCGTAAAATCAATTCTTCATTTAGTTTTTCTTTCAGTAATAGGAGTGATGATACGTATTCTATTTGGAAGGGAATAGTTTCTCGAATTTTTTAGGCAATTCTGAATCAACTTTCATTTTCTCTTTTGTAAACGGATGCATAAATTCTAATGTTGCAGCATGTAAATACAATCCTTTTCCTTTTAAAATCAGAGTTTCTTTTCCGTATTCTAGATCACCTAAAATAGGATTTCCTATTTCTGACAAATGTTTTCTTAACTGGTGTCTTCTTCCTGTTTTTGGACTCAATTTCACCAAGTTTAAGGCTTCAAATCGTTCTGAAGCAACTGTTTTTAAAACTTCAAAGTGAGACAAAGATATTTTCTCATCAATAGGTAAATCGATACTTCCAGAAGGTTTCATTTTTCCAATAGTAATAGCATAATAGGTTTTTTGAATTTCTTTATTTTCAAATAGTTTGTTTAATTCCAATATTGAACTTGCCGTTTTTCCAATCAATAGAAGTCCAGAAGTAGGGTAGTCTAGCCTGTGAACAGGTCTCGGTTGTACGGCATCATTCTGTTTGCTCTTTTCAAGGTTTTGTTCTAGCGCATTGTCAATGGTCATGAACTTGTTTCCGCTCACGAGAATTCCTGAAGGTTTGTAAACAATTGCCAAATAGTCATCTTCAAAAAGAACCTCTAATTTTAATTCTAATTCTTTTTTAGCCTTCGTTTTTTCATCATCACATAAAGAAATAATTTCTCCACCATGTATGAATCTTGCAGTAGTAGAAATCTCATTATTTACTTGAATTAAACCTTTTTTAATGACTTTTTTAAGTGCAGATTTTGTAGAAATAGTTGTAAAAATTCCTACAGCATATTCTTGTAAACGAATTGGTTTTTCTAATAAAGGAACTTTATGTGTTTCTAATATTTTCATTATTTGGCAAAAACCTGACTCATATCTTTAAATGCTTTGAATTCTAAAGCATTGTTTTCTGGATCATTAAAAAATAGTGTTGCTTGTTCTCCTACTTTACCTTTAAATCGGATAGTTGGCTCTATAATAAATTGAGTATTTACTGCTTTAAGCCTTTCAGAAAGGCTTGTCCAATCTTCCCAAGAAAGAACCACACCAAAGTGTGGAATAGGGACGTCATGTCCGTCAACAGGATTGGTAATTCCTTTTTTAGGTTCATAACCCTCTTTTTGATGAATTACAAACTGATGTCCAAAAAAATTGAAGTCTACCCAAGTTTCTGAACTTCTACCTTCTTTGCACTGAAGAATATCTCTATAAAAAACTCTACATTTTTCTAGATTTTGAACGGGAATTGCTAAATGAAATGGTTGTAGTTTTTTCATAGTTTAAATTTAAAATCCATCAGCAGTATCATCACCTCTTGGATCTGCACCGCCTTCTAATTGTCCGTTTGGTAATACTAAAATAGCATCTACTTTTCCAATCACAGTTGAGGCAGACTCATCCAATTCATAGCCCAACTCTAAAAGCCTCTTTTTAGTTGCTTCATCAAAACTATTTGGCTCTAATCGAATGTTATCTGGTAGCCATTGATGATGAAAACGTGGACTTGAAACAGATTCTTGCATTCCCATATCAAACTGTGTTACATTTAGAATGTTTTGTAATACTGAAGTAATAATCGTTGAACCTCCAGGAGTTCCAACAACCATTTTTAATTTTCCGTCTTGCTCAACAATTGTAGGCGTCATAGAACTTAGCATCCGTTTTTCTGAGGCAATTGAATTGGCTTCGTTGCCAACTAGCCCAAACATGTTTGGAATGCCAGGTTTTACACTAAAATCATCCATTTGGTTGTTTACAAAGGTGCCTAATTCTTCAATATATACTTTTGATCCATAAGCGCCATTCAATGTTGTTGTAACCGAAACAGCATTTCCAAATTGGTCTACAATAGAGTAGTGTGTTGTTTCTTCACTTTCATAGCCTATAATTTTTCCATGAGAAATATCGTCTGAATTTCCGGCTTTATCCCAAGTAAAATCTGACATTCTATTTTTGATATATACAGCATCAATTAGACTGTCTACAGGAACATCAACAAAGTCAATATCTCCTAAAAAATGGGCTCTATCTGCATAGGCTCTTCGTTCTGCTTCTGTCAATAATTGAACATACTTAGGAGAGTTTTGCCCCATTTTAACTATATCATACGGTTCTATTGATTTTAAAATTTGTGCCAAACAAATACTTCCGCTAGAAGGAAGTGTCATAGAAGTAATAGTTAAATCTTTATATTGAAACGTTAATGGTTTGCGCCATTTTGCTTCGTATTTCTCTAAATCTTCTAAAGTCATAATCCCACCATTTTTTTGTAAGTGATTTACAAATATTTCAGCAGTTTTACCTTTATAAAATCCATCTTTACCATGATCACGAATACGTTCAAATGTAGTAGCTAATTGTAGGTGCTTAATTGTGTCATTTTCTTTCCAACCGTTGTTTAATAATGTTTTTTTACCATTTACTTCTGTAAATAAGTGTTCGTATTCAGCAATTCTCGCTTCTTGTTTTTTAGTAACAACAACACCTTTTCTTGCCAAGTCTATTGCTGGTTGAATCAAGGTTTTAAATGGCAATGTTCCAAATTTTTCGTGAACTGCAAACAATCCTGCAACGGTTCCAGGAACTCCAACAGCCAATGCGCCTTTGGTACTTAAATCTATAATTACATCTCCATTTTCATCCAAGTACATATCTCTAGTTGCTGCAATTGGTGCTTTTTCTCTATAGTCTAATGCACCCGTTTTACCATCTTTGGTTCTGTAGACCATAAATCCGCCACCAGTAATATTTCCAGAAAAAGGATATGCAACTACCAATGCTAAATCAGTCGCAATCATAGCATCAAATGCTGTTCCTCCTTGCCTTAAAATGTCAACACCTATTTTTGAGGCTTCTTCTCTAGCAGAAACAACCATCGCTTTGTCGGTTACTAAACCTAGTTCTATCGGTTTAGATTCCTCTTTTTTACATTGAATAAAAAGGGTCGTGAAAATAAGTAGTACGAGTAATTTTTTCATAAGTTTTATACTATTTGCTATTCCTGCGAAGGCAAGAAACTATATTAAGGTCTGTTTGGATTCCGCATCAAGGTCGGAGTGAAAATTCGTTTATTTTGTTATCCGTAAAGTTAATTAATTCTTTAAAAAATAGTGAAAAATCAGTCTCTAAATCTGAATAATGTTCTTGTAAATCTTCTATGGCAATATTCATTTTAGAAACCATTTTAGTCCGTCTGTTCATTCCTTCAAGAACGGTTTTCATGCCTTCTAAGAATTGATAATTGTATAGCCAATCATATTGCTCCATATATGGAAGTAAGTTCTGCGCTTTCTCTGGAAGGATGTCATAGTTAGTATGCATTAATTTATAAAAACCCTGAGCGTAGATATCTAATGGAATAGCAGAATAGTGATGCCAGTCTTTTGCCAAAAAATGATCATAGAATATATCGATAATAATTCCGTCGTAGTGTCCGTAGCGTTCGTGCAATCGACGTTTGCTAATTTTCACAATTTTGTGTTGGTCTGTAAATGTATCTATTTGGCGATGAAGTAATATTCCTTTTTGAATAGTTGGTCTATAATTTTCGTGTTTTTTTCCTTTCACAAAATCGCCTAAAAAGTTACCGAGCATTAAGTCCGTATTTTCTTTTGATAAGTATAAATGTGCTAGGAAATTCATGAAGTGAAAGTAATAAAATATTATCCTAAAAAGGATTTGTATTTTTATTTTTTCGATTTCTTTATCATGAATGCAATTGAAAGAATTAAGGCGATACCATAAACAACCGCTAATGCAGGTTTTTCAAATGTATAAGTTTCATAGTCAAACTGTTTATATAGTGCTGAACCAACGATTAAGATTACAATCGCTGAAAAAAAGTTTGGCGTTATTTTGTATTTCATAATTTTTGGCATATTTTAAATTAAACACAACTAGTTTGAATATGGCAAGTTGCGGGTTTAAAACCGTAATTTTCCACTGTTTATTAATTAGTTTAAATGTACTAAAATTATCCTATTTACAAGAATTAAGCAATTTCAAGACTTTTTTTGTTGTTTTTGTAGCCACATCCTAATTTCTTTTCTTAAAGAAACTTCAGGTTTTGGTAACGGAATTGTTTGTCCAAATTGTTTACTTCTATTAAATTTTGAAAACGTAATTTTATGTTTTTTCCAAACTTCTGGATACAATTCTAAGAGCTTGTTTAAAAAAAATTGTTCATTAATTTCTCCTTCTATTTTAGAGAGTACTTCCTTAAATTTTTGCTCTTGTTCTATAATCATTTTTGTGTTATTCAGTCTGTCTCTTATACACATCTGACGCTGCCGACGAAT
>CAJXUO010000141.1 GCA_913061425.1 uncultured Lutibacter sp. | reverse complement strand
CACCTCTCTATTCGTCGGCAGCGTCAGATGTGTATAAGAGACAGGTATTAAATATTGTGCAACTCCTCCTGCAAACGCTCCTTTACTTCCTCCACCTGAAATTACTAGTGCTTTCATTAATATTTTTACTTATTTTTACTTTTTATTTCAAGTAAAGATACAATATGAAACTTAGGTCTATTACAGTTTTTTTGATTTTAATTATTGCGACTAGTTGCAATGAAAAAACTGCTTTGGAAAAAATTTTAAATTGCTCAAATTCTTTTTCCATTTCTAAAACTAAAGAGATTAAAGATATTAAAAAGAACTTTAAGATTCATGCTCCAACAAATTGGAAAACCGAATTGTATTATGATGAGTTTCAGTCAGCCGTTTTTACTGCCGACACAACAAAACAGTTAACAGAAACTTTCATTCTAGATACAACTTGGAAAAATGGAGAATTAATTTTAGATACTGCATTTGAAGAAAAAATTAAATCTAACCCTGAATTAATTATTATTTCTTCTCAGTTTGAGAATATCCATGACAAGCCTGCTTATTGGCATCATTCAAAAGGTATGAAAAACAACTTTGAATATCATCTTCTTGATGTTTACATAAAAACCTCAATTGATTCTTACATTCTTATTTCCACGCAAGTTTACGGAAAAGAGAATATTAATAAGCGTTTTTGCGAGTCAATACAATTAATCAAAACTTTAGAAATTATCTAAACTACCTTTTAAAAATTATTAAAAATGGAGAAAAACCTTTTATTATCATTAGTTAAAAAATATGACAGCCCTTTATATGTTTATGATGCTTCTAAAATTGAAGCCCAATATAAACGTATTACAAATGCATTTTCATCTGTTAAAAGTCTAAAAATTAACTATGCTGTAAAAGCATTATCAAACGTTTCTGTTTTAAAATTATTTAAAAAATTAAATTCAGGAATTGATACTGTTTCTATTCAAGAAGTACAATTAGGTTTAAAAGCAGGCTTTGATCCAAAAGATATTATTTTCACTCCAAATGGTGTGTCATTAGAAGAAATTGAAAAAGCGGCTAAATTAGGTGTCAATATTAATATAGACAACTTATCTATATTAGAACAGTTTGGACAAAAATACCCTAAAATTCCTGTTTGTATCCGTATCAACCCTCATGTTATGGCTGGAGGACATCATAAAATATCTGTTGGTCATATCGATTCTAAATTCGGAATTTCAATATATCAAATACCTCATATTAAACGTGTTGTAGAGAATACTGGAATGCATATAAATGGAATTCATATGCATACTGGATCTGATATTTTAGATATCGATACTTTTTTGCGTGCAACTGAAATTCTACTAGATGCAGTAAAAGAATTTGATACAATTGATTTTGTTGATTTTGGAAGTGGATTTAAAGTTCCATACAAAGAGAATGATATACAAACTAATATTGAAGAGTTAGGAGAAAGATTAGGGAAAAGATTCAATGATTTCTCTAAAGAGTATGGACGAGAATTAACTTTAATGTTTGAACCAGGAAAATTTTTAGTTAGTGAATCTGGAAAATTTTTAGCAAAAGTGAATGTTATAAAACAAACTACTTCAACGGTTTTTGCTGGAATTGATTCAGGTTTTAATCATCTAATTAGACCAATGATGTATGATTCTTATCATCATATTACAAATATTTCAAATCCAAAAGGAAGAGAACGTTATTATACAGTTGTAGGCTATATATGCGAAACAGATACATTTGGAAGCAATAGAAGAATTAGTGAAGTAACCGAGGGAGATGTTTTATGTTTTGATAATGCTGGCGCTTACTGTTACTCTATGACTTCTAATTATAACTCTAGATTTAGACCTGCAGAAGTCTTAATTTATAACGATAAAGATTATTTAATAAGAGAACGAGAAACGTTTGATGATATTTTAAGAAATCAAGCTAACATCACTTTAGAGTAAAAACTCATTATTTATATCACAAATAAAAAGCAATATAAATCTGATTATCAATATTTATGTTGCTTTTTATATGATTTCTGTAAAAAAAAAATCAAATGGTGTTCATTAAAAAAATAAAACTACATTTGTGATATGTCCAATAGAAAAACAAACATTACTGACACTTGCTTCACCACTTCTATGGTGTCTATTTCTATAATGACAAATACTACCCTTTAGGGGTTTTCATTTACACATATTACTCTAGGTTATATATTTTTTCAAAATTGAAAAAAAAATATTCAGTTTACAACTGATAATTATTAAGCATCAAAAAATTACAATGAACATATTTAAATTCGGAGGTACTTCTGTAGCAAATTCTAAAAACATACTTAAAGTAATTGATATTGTAAAAAACAATTCTATCGACGCACCTATTATTGTTGTTGTATCTGCACTTGGAGGGACCACAGATATCTTATTAAATTCTGCTCGAAAGGCCGAAAAAAAAGACATCTCTTATCTAGAAGATATTAAATCTCTTGAAAAAAGACATATTGATACTGCTAGTGAATTACTAAAAACCGGAACTCAAAGTCAAGTGCTGAATCAAATCAATAAGTACTTTAATGAACTAAGAAGTATTCTGGAAGGTATTTATTTAATTAATGAGTTTTCTAATAAAACGAATGATAAAATTGTCAGTTTTGGAGAAATTCTTTCTTCATATATCATATCTGAAGCAATGAAAAGTATGAATCTAAGTGTTTCATTAAAAAACTCACAAGAATTAATTATTACTGACGAAAACTATACAAATGCTACAGTAGATTTTAAAAAAACTGAAAAGAACATACAGGATTTTTATGCAAAAAACACATCTCAAATAATCATTGCTCCAGGTTTTGTAGCATCTACTATAAATGGTGAAAAATCTACTTTAGGCCGTGGAGGCTCAGATTACACTGCATCTATTTTTGCCAAAGCATTAAACGCAAGCGAATTACAAATATGGACTGATGTAAGCGGAATGTTTACTGCAAATCCAAGATTAGTAAAGCAAGCCAAGCCTATTCAACACATTTCTTATCAAGAAGCGATGGAATTATCACACTTTGGTGCTAAAGTTCTTTTCCCTCCTACTATTCAGCCAGTATTAGAAAATAAAATTCCAATCCGTATCAAAAATACTTTTGCTCCTTATGAAATTGGCACTTTAATTACTAGCCAAACAAATGGTAGCACTTCACCTGCAAAAGGAATTAGTCATATAGAAAATATTGCCCTAATAACTATTGAAGGATCTGGAATGATTGGAATTCCTGGATTTACAAAAAGAATTTTAGAGGTGCTCTCTAATGCAGAAATAAATGTTTCACTAGTAACTCAAGCATCTTCTGAACACTTCTTATGTATTGGAATCAATAGTTCGGATGTTAATCAAGCAGAAAAATTATTTAATTCTGCATTTGCTTACGAAAAAGCACAAAAAATTATTGATCCTTTAATTATTGAAGATAATCTTGCAATTATTGCATTGGTTGGAGACAATATGAAAAATCACCAAGGGATTAGTGGAAAAATGTTTAGCACATTAGGTAGAAATAATGTGAATATTCGAGCAATTGCTCAAGGTGCTTCTGAAAAAAATATTACTGCTGTTATTGAGCAAAAAGATATTAAGAAAGCACTTAACACATTGCATAATACATTTTTCGAAGGCAATACGAAGCAATTAAACTTATTTGTTGTAGGTGTTGGTAATGTTGGTGGTAAACTTTTAGAACAAATTCATCAACAGCAACAATATCTGATTGATGAGCAGCATTTAGATGTTAGAATTATTGGAATAACTAATTCTAAAAAAATGTATTTTGATTATGATGGAATTGATTTAAATAATTGGAAATCAAATCTTTTAGATAATGGAAACCCTTTAGATATAGACGTGTTTTCTAAAAAGATTAAAGAACTAAATTATCGAAATAGTATTTTTGTAGATAATACTGCAAATGAAAACATTTCAACATTATATGCAGATTATTTGAGGAATAGTATTGCTGTAGTTACCTGTAATAAAATTGCTTGTTCTTCAGCATATAAAAAGTATCAAGAATTAAAATATTTATCTAAAAAATATAATGCTCCATTCTTATTCGAAACTAATGTTGGTGCAGGATTACCTATTATCGATACTTTAAAAAATCTTGTTTTATCTGGTGATAAAGTAACAAAGATTCAAGCGGTATTATCAGGTAGTTTAAACTACATATTCAATAATTTTAATCCAGAAAATTCATTTTACAATGTTGTGAAAGAAGCGGGAATTCAAGGTTTCACTGAGCCTGACCCAAGAATTGATTTAAGCGGTATTGACGTAATGCGTAAAATTCTTATTTTGGCTAGAGAAAGTGGTGATACTTTAGAATTAAGCGATATAACAAATGAATCGTTTCTTCCAAAAGAATCTTTAGATGCGGATTCTGTAGAAGCTTTCTTAAAAACTTTAGAACCGAATACTTCACACTTCAAGGAAATAAGATTAAAAGCAGAAAAGAAAAATTGCCGTTTAAAATATGTTGCGGAATATGATAATGGAAAAGCAAAAGTAGGATTGCAACATATTTCTTCAGAGCATCCATTTTATAATTTAGATGGATCAGATAATATTGTGTTATTTTTTACCGATAGGTATAGTCAGCAACCATTGATAATAAAAGGTGCAGGTGCAGGTGCAGATGTAACTGCTTCAGGATTGTTTGCAGACATTATTAGAATCGGAAATATCTAATTGATTATGAAAGAGATAAAAATATTTTCACCAGCAACTGTTGCAAATGTTTCTTGTGGATTTGACGTTCTTGGGTTTTGTTTAGATCTGTCTCTTATACACATCTGACGCTGCCGACGAATAGAGAGGT